>QQXM01000086.1 GCA_014610835.1 Erysipelotrichaceae bacterium 7770_A6 | reverse complement strand
AATGCTGCTTAATTGTTGTTACTGTCCATATATTCGTACAATATTAAAATATGTTCACCATTTTGCTAATATAGCCAAATTTAAACACATTGTCTGTTTTATCAATAGCAATTAAAAATATATTCTTTTACAATAAATGAAAAAGGGGATCAACCCGTATGATGGATGCTTGACATTATTGTTATAATCCATGATAATACTGCAACCACAAGGAGGAAATCTATGCAGAGTCGAATATCAAAGCTATGGAGTCGTTTAAAAGAAGGCATCACAGTCAAAAGTGTACTTGTTATACTGTTAGGAGCAATGATCTGTACATTTGGTATCCATAACATTCATCAACGTACACATATTACCGAAGGCGGTGTGATTGGAATGATGCTTTTTGTTGAACAATGGCTGAAAATTTCTCCAGCCTATATCACTCCGATTCTTGATATTGCATGTTATGCATTAGCGTGGAAGTATCTTGGTTCAAGATTTATTAAAATTTCATTTATTTCTACAACATTTGTATCGCTGAGCTATAAATTCTGGGAATTGTTTCCACCGATGCTTCCTGATTTATCATCCAGACCATTGATTGCTGCAATTGCAGGAGGAATGTTTGTAGGAATTGGCGTAGGTCTTATTATCCGCCAAGGTGGATCGAGTGGAGGAGATGATGCACTTGCATTATCGATTTCACGTATTTTACATTGGAAACTGGCACGCTCTTATTTATTTACAGATGTTGTTGTATTAATGCTTTCTCTAACATATATTCCACTGACACGAATTTTCTATTCGTTGATCACAGTAACATTATCTTCTTACTTGATTGACTGGGTAAAGTCGCTCAAAATCTAAATGTCGTTGTTAAGCAACGATTTTTTTCTTCCTTCATAGTAAGTAATAACTTACTATGATATACTGATGCTAGAAAATATATATACAAAAGATAATTATTTGAAACTGGAGGAGGGCTTTGTTATGACGGCAAAGAATACAAAAAAATTAACGATTCTACATTCTAATGATCTGCATGGTGATTTTCTTGCAGAACATATTGATGAGAAACTTATCGGTGGTGTTTCGTTACTATCTGGCTATATCAATGATGTACGAAAGAAAGAAAAGAATGTTGTATATGCCATTGCGGGAGATATGTTCCGTGGTTCCATCATTGACAGTGAATATCAGGGATTATCAACAATTGAAATCATGAATATGCTTTCTCCTGATATTGTAACGATTGGCAACCATGAGACTGACTATGGTATTGGACAACTGCTGTTTTTAGAAAAATGCGCAAAGTTTCCGATTGTAAACGCAAATCTGCATATCCGTACAAATAATGCAAGACTATTTAAGCCATGCAGAATTTTGAAGATTGATGGCATGAAGATTTTATTTATTGGAATCTTGACAGAAGAAGTTATTTCACAGACAAAGAACGATGGTATGATTGGTTCTTTGATTGACGTAGAAGATGCCGCAAAAGCGATTGCGAAGATCTGCAATATGTATAATTCCATTGACATTGACTTCACTGTCTTATTAACACATTGGATTTGAAGAAGATAAGAAGCTTGCTTCATTATTAGATAAGAGTCTAGGTGTTGATATTATTATTGGCGGCCATTCTCATACATTATTAGAAGAACCATGTATTGTGAATGATATTATGATTGTGCAGGCGGGTACAGGTACAAATCAGATTGGAAGATTTGATATCGTTGTAGATACAGATAACAATTGTATTGATTCTTATGAATGGCAAATCGTTCCAATAGACAATGATCATTGTTCTGTGGATCGAAGAATCATGAAGCTGATCTATTCCTACAAGAATGAAACGGATCAGAAATATCAGAGAGTCATTACGCGTCTAGCAAGAGAATTGACGCATCCAAATCGCAACCAGGAAACTGAGCTTGGCAATTTACTTGCAGATGCTGTATATCGCAGTTTGAACGTGAATATTGCAATGTTTGGTTCGGGTGCAATTCGATCTGAGCAGCTTGGCCCAATTGTGATGTATCAGGATTTGAAGGAATGCCTGCCATATGATGATCCTATCTACATGCTGGAAGTAACTGGCGATGAATTCATGCGTATGGTGAAATATATGGTGAGAGATGAAGTATGGCAAGGGGAACATTGTGAGTTCTATCAATTTTCAAAAGGTGTTGAAATTGTCTATAACAGAACAACAAAAGAATTTGAAAAGTTTGAATATCAGAAAGAGCCAATCAATAAAGAAAAACTTTATTCTATCAGTCTTGCAAAGTTCCATTATACGAACTTTGATGAATTCTTCCATGTATCTCTAGAAACGATTGAAGCACGTAAGAAGGCACGTATTGTTTCTACTTCTACCAATGATATCATTGAAGAATATTTGAGCGAAAATCAGCATTTAAATGCACATATAGAAGGTAGACTGATTGTGAAAGATTAACACAGAACCTATTTTCTGTTTTAGAAAAGTCTGAATTGCTGTTCAGACTTTTTCTATGAAAAAACATAAATGGATTATTATACTGAATATTTCGCTTTTCATTTCTTGAAAATTAACTAAAATATAACTAGACAAATAGGATGGGATGGTCAGCTTGATGGAAGTATACATAAAAAAGAGAATACTGATTATTTATACCGGTGGAACAATCGGTATGATGAAAAGTGACCATGGCTATACGCCAGAAAAAGATTCTTTTCTAGAACAGTTGAATAACATACAGGAATTAAAAGATGAAAAGATGCCACTGTGGGATCTTGTATCTTTAGAGCCGCTGCTGGATTCCTCTAGTGTTTCTGTTGATGAATGGAACAAGATTGGAGAAATCATTTCGAATGCCTATGAAAGCTATGATGGATTTGTTGTGCTGCATGGTACGGATACAATGGCATATACTGCTTCCGCATTATCCTTCATGCTGGAAAATTTAAGCAAGCCAGTCGTATTCACTGGTTCTCAAATTCCACTTTGTGAAATTAGAAATGATGCAAGAGATAATTTAATTACATCTTTTCTGATTGCTTCTAATGAGAATATACATGAAGTCTGTCTTTATTTTGGCGGTAAACTATTACGAGGTAATCGTGCAATTAAATTCTCAGCGAATGATTTGATTGCATTCATGTCACCAAATTATCCAACATTGGCAGATGTTGGCATTGATATTCGATATCATCGTTCTGCACTGATGAAAGAAACAGATCAGCCATTCTCATTCCAGAAGCTGCAAAGAGTGCCGATTGGTGTATTGAAAGTATTTCCAGGAATTCAATTTGATCTGTTTGAGCCCATTATGATGAATGCTTTAAAAGGCATCGTTGTTGAAACGTTTGGTGCTGGAAATATTCCACAGGATGGAAAGGAACTGTTTCCTTTAATCAAGCGTGCATTTGAGCATGGGACGATTGTGACAGTGACTTCTCAATGTTCTCATGGATCAGTGATTCTTGGTGCGTATGAAGCCAGCAATGGTTTAAAGGAAGCGGGTGCTGTCAGTGGATATGATATGACAAGCGAAGCTTGTGTTGCGAAGATGTATTATCTTTTTTCGAAAGGATATGATTCTGAATTAATTAAAGAACTCATGGAAACAAATTTAAGAGGGGAATTGACACTTTGAAACACGTGTCAAATTTATTTCGTGAATACTGTCATTATTTTTGAAAAGAGGTAAAATATTTACATGGATACATTTACAGAAGAACAGTGGGAAGAGCGACTGGATGCAATCGAATCCATCGCTTTAAAAAATATTAAAAACGGTAAAAAGAAGTATTATCTATTCCTTGATTTTGATGGCGTCATTAACATCTGGTGCAGAGAAGAAACAGATCCACTTTTTAAAGTACGTTCAATCAAAGAAGATGATTGTCAATTTGCGGATATTCCAAGTATCAAAAGGCTATCCGATCTTTGTTTGAAATATGATATCAATATTGTCATTTCTTCTTCCTGGAGATTTGCGGGAGTTGGATATTGTCAAAGATATTTAAAGAAATGTGGTTTGAAAAAGGGGGTTAAGGTTGTTGGGGTAACCGCACAGGACTTTGAAGAGCGTCAGAAGCATATTACAGACTATTTGTTTGAACATCCTGATTTTACAGGCTATATGATTTTAGATGATCTGTATCTTCCGTATTTAAATAAAAATCAAATCAAATGCGAAACGCTTGAAGGGTTTAATGAACAGAAGTGCCATCAGGCACATATGATGCTAAGACAGATGGAAGTGCGTCGCAGTGCATTGAAATGTAAAAAATATGCGTAAGCTCTTTCACAAGTAAGCGTTTTACAGAAAATATTTTGTGAAATATTGAACAATAATCTATTGATTTTTTGTTTCAATGAATATTTAATAATAAATGGAGGATACAAATATGAGCGAAAGTATCAGTTTTTCTGAAAGTTTAGATGTATTTCAAAATGTAGTAATGTTGTATAAAGACAAGGATGGAAACTTGTTTATTGGCAACACCTGGTTTTACAATAAAGCTGGACATGATTATATGTCTGTTATGTATCATTTACCTCTGCCTGAAGATAAAGGTGTTATGGAAGGATGGAACTGGCTGGATGATAATGATCCACGCGTTACATTAGTTCCTGAAACATCCATGGAAACAGGTGTTGAAGACTTCTTGTTTGCACATGGTCATGAACGTGACTGGAAGTCTGTCACATACAATGTCATCAATTCTTATGCGGATATTGAAAAGTTCTTAAGCAAGAACCCAGTAGAAAAAGATGGTGTTGTAGGATTAGGTATCAAGAAATAGGGCACTTCAAAGTGAAGTGTCTTTTTTTATGCAGATATAAAAAAAGACAGAGATTACTCTCTGTCGTAGTCATCATGAGATTCAAGATTATCCAAAATTGGATGAGGTTTTGACATATTCCAAAATAACATGATGTTCATGAGGTCTTGAAGGAAAATCAACG
>QQXM01000085.1 GCA_014610835.1 Erysipelotrichaceae bacterium 7770_A6 | reverse complement strand
TTTTCTGAAAAATTTTTTATTTTGTGGATAACTGCTATTGACAGCTTTTATATTTATTCATTTATCGGTGAATAGTAACCCATTCTGTCATGTTTACTTCTTTGTCTGTTGTGCATACAATAAACATATGCATTTCTTTTCAAAAATCTTAGACATTCTATTTCTTTTTTTATTTTCACTCTTCATGTGGATCAATGATCCCATTGCTTTCAACTTTACCGGCTTGTTAAATCAAAGCTCCACAAAACACATCGCAATCATCATTTGCATGTACTGGATCATTCTACTATTTCTACATTTATATCATCTAATAACTAACAAAAAGAAACTCATCCCATTATCCATCCTTGTCATTCTCACTGCGATCACACCATATAACGCAGCAGGAGACATCGCTTCTCAATTTCATTTATTCTTTGCTTTAGCTGCTTTTTTATATCTACATTATCTTTTATATGCTTTTTACTGGTACAGACAAAAAGCAACCATGTTCTACATTGCTTGCTTAGCAATGTCTGGTTGCTTTGTATTAACATATTCTTCCATTACAGGTCTATCTGAATGGATATTCATCATTGGATTAATGAGCAGTCTTTCCTATCTGGATCATTCAAACATGAAATGATACAGCGCACCAAGCAAGTTTGCTTCATTATGAAATCTACATACATCAATCACAGGTAAAGGATAATATGTACCCTTCACAATATCTACGTGATATGTCGCAATATCACGAATTGATTTTTTTAAAGAATCCAGTAAAACAGGCTGTGCAGAGATTCCACCACCAATCAAAATCTTCTCTAAATCTAATAAAATATTGATATTAAACAGCATCATTGCCAAAGAATCTGTATATTCTTTCAATGCTTCTAAAGCCTTTGGATCTTTATTATTAATATAATTAAACGCTTCTATACCATCCATTTCATCATTCAGACCCATTTTTTCCTGCATGATCTTGCATAAATATGGCGTACCATGCTGGCCAGCATAACTATATGGATCATTCAAATGCTTGTCATCAGTACTGCAGGCACATAGCTCTCCACACAAGAATCGCTTTCCTCTTCTCAGCTTACGATTCAATATTATGGCACATCCAATATTTGTACCAATAACAATGACAGCACCATCATCTACATCTTTGAGATTTCCAATCCAGAGTTCTGCCAAAGCGGCACATTTCCCGTCATTTTCAATTGTTACTTTTTTGTTATATCTTTGAGATAATTCTTCCGCAATACAGACACCATTCAAGAAAGGAAAAGCACCAATCACACCAACAACACCATTTTCACTGTCAATCACGCCAGATGATGATATCGCAATTCCACTAATATCATCAAATTGATTCACAACAGAATCCAAGACTGCATAAAATTCTTCTTTTGTTGCAGAACGCGCAGGAGAAGACACACTATTCTTTTGAATGATCTGTCCATCCTCACTCATATATGCATACTTCAAAGATGTTCCACCCCAGTCAAATACTAAATAACGTTTCATCTTTCCTCCTAACTCCACAATGATACTTAAGCAGAAACAATCTGGCGATCGTCTTCTACTTCACTTTCCATATCAAATGCAATGCCATGCACTTTATACTTCTTCAAGACAAACATCGTCATTGTTCCAGAAACACCTTCAATTGGCGCTAATTTTTCACCAACGAAGTCAGCAACTTCACGCATTGTTTTCGCATTCACATTCACAAAGAACTCATATCCGCCACTCATCAAATATAAGGAAGATACTTCTGGAAAACGAGCAATCTTTTCAGCTACTTTATCATAGCCAAACCCTCTTTGTGAGCATGCCTTTACCCCAATGATTGCATCCACATGATCTTTGTTGGCCTTATCCCAGTTGATGACTGTATGAAATCCACAAATCACCTTTTCATTTTCAAGTCTTTTGATTTCCTGATCCACATTTTCTTCTGTATCATTTAATATATCAGCTAAATCTGTTACTGTTGCTCGTGGATCATCCACAAGCAATTCAATTAATTTATTTGCATCCATTTCTATTTCTCCTCTTTGATTTCATGCAGGAAATCTTCAATTCTACCAAGCGCTGTCTGTAAGTGGGATAAGGAATATGCGTAAGATATTCTCGCAAATCCTTCTCCGCTTTCACCAAACGCTGAACCAGGTACGATTGCAACATTTTTACGTTTCAATAATTCCATGCAGAACGTATCACTATCCATACCAGAAGAAGTAATGTTAGGAAATACATAGAACGCACCTTTAGGTTCAAACGTATGCAATCCCATCTCATTCAGTTTTCTAACACAATACTTTCTTCTAAAATCATACTCTTCCTTCATCTTCAATATTTCTTCATCACAGCTTGATAAAGCAGTAATTCCAGCATATTGTGATGTTGTTGGAGAACACATAATGCATGATTGATGAATCTTCGTCATTGTCTCAATCAATGGCTTTGGTCCCATTGCATACCCAAGTCTCCAGCCAGTCATAGAAAATGATTTCGAAAAGCCATTCACCACGATCGTTCTATCATGCATTCCTTCAATATGTGCAATCGATTCATATTTCTCATCGCCATAACAAAGTTCCGCATAAATTTCATCAGAAAGAACAATAACATTTGTATCTTTCAATACTTCCGCAATTCCAACAAGATCTTCATGTCTTAGTACAGCACCTGTTGGATTATTTGGATACGATAAGATCAGCATCTTTGTCTTCTCTGTTAATGCTTCTTTAACCTGTTCTGGTGTTACTCTAAACTCATTTTCCTCTGTACATTGAATATGCACAGGAACCCCGCCAGTTAAAGTTGTAATTGGTTCATAGGATACATAGCAAGGTTCAGGAATGATCACTTCATTCCCTTCTTCAACAAGCATACGAATGGCAAGATCAATTGCTTCCGATCCACCAACAGTCACAAGAACATCTTCTGGATTATAGTTCAAATCATATTTCCTTTTCACAAAGTTTGTAATCTCTGTTCTTAAAGGAAGCAGTCCAGCATTTGATGTATATTTTGTTCTGCCGATTTCTAGAGAGTGTATCGCTGATTCACGAATAGACCATGGTGTCTGGAAATCAGGTTCACCAACACCAAGGGAAATACAATCTGGAATTTCACTGGCAAGTTCAAAAAACTTACGAATTCCACTTGGTCGCATCTGTTTTGCGGCTTCAGATTTTATTTTTTCATAATTAATCATGCGAATTACCTCTCAAATACATGTTTCAATTGTACACTCTCATTACTTATTTTGCGAATTAATCTTCTGACTGCAGTTCATAGATCATATCCCTCAATTCTGCAGCTCTTTCAAAATCAAGATGTGCAGCCGCATCCTTCATCTCAGCTCTCATATTTTCAAGCAGCGCAGCCTTATCCTTCTTGCTTGTCTTATTCTTTTTCAGCATATACTTCGCAGCCATCTGTTTTGTTTCTTTTCCACGGATAACTTCATCCACCTTCTTCACAACTGTGTGAGGTGTAATGCCATGTGCTGTATTATATTCTTCCTGAATTTTTCTACGACGGTTTGTTTCCTCAATCGCATACTTCATAGAATCTGTCATAACATCCGCATACATATATACTTCACCATGTGCATTTCTCGCTGCTCTACCAATTGTCTGAATCAAAGATCTCTGAGAGCGCAAGAAACCTTCTTTATCTGCATCCAGAATACAAACCAAAGATACTTCCGGAATATCCAGACCTTCACGCAGCAGGTTAATACCAACAATGGCATCCACTTTTCCAACACGCAGATCCTGAATGACCTGCGTTCTTTCCAATGTCTTCGTTTCATGGTGGAGATACGCAATATGGAAGCCTCTTTCCTGCAGATATTCTGTCAGGTCTTCTGCCATACGCACTGTTAAAGTTGTAATCAAAACGCGTTCTTTTCTCTTGATACGTTCTGTCAAGCTCTCTGCAATATCATCAATCTGCCCCTTTGTTGGTTTCACTGTAATCAGTGGATCCAACAGTCCCGTTGGACGAATGATCTGTTCAACGACCTGATGATTCACTTTTTCCAGTTCATATTCTCCTGGCGTTGCCGAGCAATATACAACCTGATTGATCATCCCTTCAAATTCATCAAACGTCATCGGACGATTATCCAACGCACTTGGTAAGCGGAATCCATAATCCACTAATATTGTTTTTCTAGCACGGTCTCCATTATACATACCACGTACCTGCGGTAAAGATACATGAGATTCATCCACAAACATCAAGAAATCCTTTGGAAAATAATCAAATAGATTCCAAGGTCTTTGTCCAGTCTTTCTGCCATCAATGTGCATCGAATAGTTTTCAATGCCTGCACAGTATCCATTTTCCCTTAATGCTTCTAAATCAAAACGCGTTCTTTGTTCCAGACGCTCAGCTTCCAGCAATTTATCATTGTTTTTAAAAAACTTTAAACGTTCTTCCAGTTCTGCTTCAATATCATCACATGCTCGCAACATCGTTGCCTTGCTTCTTGCATAGCCAGAAGCTGGAAAGATGTTATAGAACTGGTAGGCATTCAATGTTTTTCCTGTCAATGGATCAATTTCAGTAATACGATCAATTTCATCTCCAAACATTTCAATACGAATATTGTATTGATCTGTATAAGAAGGTGTCAGATCCAGTACATCACCTCTGACACGAATCGTACCACGAGACTGTTCCATATCATTTCTTGTATATTGCAGCTCTACAAGTTTCTTCAATAACGTATTTCGATCATATGTTTCTCCAACACGGATCGTCATAAACATATTCTTGTATTCCACAGGATCGCTTGCCGCATAAATACACGCAACAGACGCAACAACGATCGTATCTCTTCTTTCCAGAAGAGAATTCAAAGTGGATTCACGAAACATATCCAGTTCTTCATTGATTGCGGCTGTTTTTTCAATATACATATCACTCTTAGGAACATAAGCCTCCGGTTGATAGTAATCAAAGTTAGAAACAAAGAATTCCACACGATTATGCGGAAACAATTCTTTAAATTCAGAATACAGCTGCCCTGCCAATGTTTTATTATGTGAGAACACAAGCGTAGGACGATTCATTCTGGCAATGATATTTGCCATTGTAAATGTTTTACCTGTACCTGTTGCCCCTTCCAGTACCTGTTCCTTTTTTCCTTCCAGGATTCCTTCACACAAAGCATCAATTGCCTGTGGCTGATCACCGGTAGGAGAAAATGGAGAAACAAGTTCAAAGCGATGTTCATCCATGTAAGATCTCCTTTGCTTTTTCAAGCTGTATATCATGTGTATGTGTCGTATTCCAATCCAGAATCACTGCTGAACGCAAGCTGTCATATGTTTCTTTATTTAGCACTTCATCCACTTTTAAGCCATGTTCTTCTTTATATTGCTTCAATGCAATTCCAGTCTCACTAGAGAAATATCCATCTTTTCGATCTACTGTATATCCCAGATAATCCAGACACTGTTGTGCGTCTGCAGTCGAATCAGATACACTATCTACACGAAAAGATTCATCATCCTCCATGTTAGAAAATGATCTATAAAATACATCATGCAGCTTCACTTCCTGATCCGGTGTAATACCCACGCCATTGACCCATGTACCATCCGGAGACAACCATTTACTCGTTGTATATTTCAAGGCAGAGCCATCATCAAACATCTTTGAAACCTGCACGGTTCCTTTTCCATATGTTGTCGTACCAACAACCGTCACATCATTACGCTGCTGTTTCAATGCAAGAGTTAATACTTCTGCAGCACTGGCTGTGTTTCCATTTGTTAAAATGACAATATTCTGAATATTCGAATATTTATCTGATTTCGTAACAGTTTCGTGCACAGTACCATCTGCATATTCCTGCTTCATGACTGTTGTACCTTTATCTAAGAAGCAAGAAGAAACACCTTCAACAGAATCCAGATATCCACCACCATTATCACGAAGATCAATGATCAAACCCTTCGCATTCTCAAAATCATCCATATAGGATTTCACTTCTTCTGGTGTTGATGAACCAAACTGATATAATTGCAGATACGCAATTTCGCCCATCATTTCACCATACACTGTAGAAGCAACTTTCTCACGTGTAATCTTTAATGCAATATTCTTTCCATCACGAATAAAACCAATTGTTACAGTTGTACCAGCTTTTCCCTGCACAGCTTCTTTAATATCACTGGACGTCTTTCCACTCATATCCACACCATCAACAGTATGAATGATATCCCCAGGTTTTACACCCGCTTTTTCTGCAGGTGTATTTTTATACACTTTTTCTACGATGCTTGTGCCATCTGTATTAATGTACTGCACCCCAATGCCCACATAGTCACGATTGATGGATTGCGTAAAAGCCTGCATCTCTTCTTTTGACATATATTCAGTATGCTTATCTTCATCATTTGTTGTGATGCCAGCAAGCGCCTGATCTGTCAATCTTTCATCAAGATTATCGATTCCACTACCAAAAAACCAGTCGTTTTCCATGATATCCATGACTTCCTGAATCTTTTTAGAAGCACTCATTGTCGTACCACGTGCAATCATATGACGTAAAGAAGATGTAAATCCATATGGCAGCAATGAACCGCCAAGCCAGCCAAAAAGAACAGCGACGATTGTCACCACAACCATGATTCTTTTCAGTTTTTTGTTCTTTGCTTGTTCCGCCCTGAATTTTGCTTCATCAGGCCATACATATTTTTTCAAAGAAATCGTCTTGAATTCTTCTTTTTCTTCTGTCTTATTTTCTTCCATAAAAGTACCTCTATATATCTAAAAGGAGAGCTTATCAAAAAGCTCCCCTATCATACCACAACTAACCACCAAATACGGATTCTGGACGAATTCTACAAGGGATACCATATCCAGCTTCACACCTTCTGCCATATCCATCATAGCTGCCAGCCCAGCCACATCCAAATGTTAAATCACCATTCCAGTTTTTTACATAGCTTGCAAAGTCACTTGCCGCACCAATCTTGAAGATTTCAATATGACAATGCGGGCCAGAAGAGTTTCCTGTAGAGCCAACTCTACCAATGTAATCTCCTCCCGTAACTTTTGTGCCAGTTGGGATTGGTGATCCATTTTGCATATGCAGATACTTCACCGCGTACAAAGTATCGCCTACCGCAACAACTAGATATACCTGGTTGCCGCCACCACTGGAGCCACCGCTTCCATGGCATGTCGAACCAAGTCCACCATACGAACAGCCATCCGCACTATTTACAACGACGCCATTCGCTACCGCATAGATATTTGTTCCCCGGCTTGCCGCAAAATCATATCCCAAATGTTTACCGCCACCAGAATAATTCCATGTTCCAGCACTGCGATATGCACCAGGCACTGGGTTTGTCCAACCTTCTGCCGCAACAACACCATTGAGATCAATCTTGGAAATTGCAGATTTGATACTGTCAATATTTGCTGAAATCGTATCACCTAATGCTTCCAGTTCTGCAGCCTGTCTTTCCTGTTCATCAATAATGATTTGTTTAGAAGCTTTTGTAGCTTCCAGATCATCTTGTTTATTTAACAGTTCCTGCTTTGCAACTTCCATTTCAACTTTCGCATTTTCAAGCGCCTGCTTTTCATCATTTAATTTTTCAATTAAACTCGCCAGCTGGTCCATTGTATTTTCATCATATTGTGCAATAGAACCCAAGCCATTGGCAATACGAATGAATTCTTCAAATGTAGAAGCCCCCATCAAAATATCTGTATATTTCGATACACGCATGGTTGACTGCGCATTCACCATTCTTTTTTTTACTTTTTCTTTCAAAGCATCTACTTGTGCCTGTGTTGCATCAATTTCTTTCTGCTTGTTATCGATTTCAAGCTGCTTCGCATCAATTTCAGCCTGTTTTGCATCGATCTGTGTCTGCAGTTCTGTAATCTTTGCCTGCAGATCTTTTACCTGCTGATCATATTCCGCAATATTTGCCGCAATCTGATCACGTTTTGCTTCAATATCTTTTAATTGCTCCTGCGCTTCAGATTTTTTACTTTCCAGATACTTCGCATATCCTTTGCAGGCTTCCTGATTATTTTTTGTAGCTTTTTTACAGGTTTCAGACCAGTATTCCGTATTCGAATAATCTTCTGCATACACACGATCAACACGTGTAATACACAGAAAAGAAATACATACACAAATACAAATTTTGATGACTTTCATCATCTCTTCCACCTCAGATAACGGTTAACAGACAACAAGGATCCAACGAATCCCACAACTACACCAATGCCTAATAAAATACCTGCAAGATAGAAAATATATGGATTTGGCTTTACAAGCTTAAACATGTTAGAAACAAGAATACCACCACTCTGCTGATACAATGTTGTATATCCCCAAACTGTTAATGCAATTGGAATAATGGAACCAAGCACACCAATGATAATACCCTCAATCACAAATGGAGAACGAATAAAGGAATTCGTTGCACCAACATTTCTCATGATAGTAATTTCATCTTTACGTGCAGAAATCGTTAACTTGATTGTATTCTGAATCAGGAAAATGGCTAACAGAGTCAAACCAATGACTAAGAATCCACCAATCTTACGAACCATTGCCATTGTATCAACCATAGATACTGTTGACTGGCCACCATAGTTTACTTCCGCAACACCTTCAATTTTCTGGATCTCTGAAGCAATTTCTGTAATCTGATCACCACTGGCTGCTTCTACATAGAAAGCATCATGCATTGGATTATCATCTTTAAATGGTTCAAATGCTTCTTTTGTCTTTTCATCATCAAAAGAATCAATATAGTATTGAAATTCCTGATCTTTATTTGAATATGTTACTTTCTTAACACCATCAATTGCTTCAATGGATTTCTGAATGACATCTTCTTTTGCACTATCTTCATAGTTGTAGTCAACCATAACAGATATTTCCATAGAAGATTCAATATTTTTTGTGAAATTCTGTACGTTATAAGAGAAAATAATAAACAGTGAAATAATTAATAACGTAATCGTTACCGCAATTGCAGAACTGATTGCCATTGCTAAGTGTCTTCCAACACCTGAAAATCCTTCTTTAATTGGTCTACTGATCATGACGAACATAACCTCCTTGTGCAAGATCTGCAACAATATGTCCATGTTCTAAGACAACCGTTCTTTTACGATGCTTATTCACGAGTGTTAAATCATGTGTTACCATCAAAATTGTTGTACCATAGCGCTTGTTGATTCTTTCCAGTAGATTCATAATCTGATCAGATTTGCCTGGATCAAGGTTACCCGTAGGTTCATCCGCAATCAAAACCTTTGGACGGTTTGCAATCGCTCTAGCAATCGCAATACGCTGTTGCTGTCCGCCAGATAATTCATGTGGAAAAGAAGTCTTCTTTTCTTTTAAAGAAACGACATCCAGTACTTCATCCACTCTTTTTTTAATCTGTGGCTTTTTCATATTGATAACTTCTAAAGCATAGGCAATATTTTCATATACCGTCTTTGTTGGAAGAAGTCTAAAATCCTGGAAAACAACACCAATATTTCTACGATAAATTGGAACTTGCTTTCTCTTCAATTCACCAACATTGATACCAACAACTTCAACATTACCTTTTGTTGGGAGTTCTTCTCCATCCAGTAATTTGATCAACGTGGACTTACCAGAACCCGTTGGTCCAATAATATAAACAAATTCACCTTGTTTGACACTAAAATTCACATCATACAAAGCATTTGTACCGTTTTTATATTGTTTGTATACATGTTCACATTCAATCATACAAGTCTCCTTTCATCTTCAAAAACCAGTGTTTATTTTACCATACATCATTTAAATTGTTGCTGAAGGATACGTGAAACCTTCTCCATGCATATCTGATGCATCTGTTGTAATCGTAAATGCACGATCATCAATTTGATTAATAATTTCTACCAGTTGAGAATACTGCTTTGCACTGACAACACATAAGATAACTTTTTTCTTATCCATCTGATAGCCACCTTCACCAGACAGAAACGTTATACCACGATCCATATCACGCATGATAACATCCGCAATCTCTTTCCATTTCTCACTAATGATTGTCACACTTTTCGCATTACTTCCTGCACCAAGTGACAAAATCTTATCAATCGCAATGCCTGAAGCAAATACAGAAATCAAGCCAATCAAAGCCGCATCAATACCATATGCAAGTACACCAAGCAAAACTGTAATGCCATCCGTAACCATAACACCAGTAGCAACTTTCACGCCAAACAGTTTATGTGCAATGAGTGGTGGAACATCCATACCACCCGTACTCGCACCAGCTCTCATCACAAGACCAATTCCAACCCCTCCAAGTAGTCCTGCATACAAACTAGCCAGGAATGGTTCAATATGAATCGGAATCATTGGCGCAACATAAGACAATGCTGTTGTAAAAACAGGATAACAGAACGAAGACAAAATCGTATCAATTCCAAATTGCTTTCCTAAAATCAATGTACCAACGATCAATAACGCAAGCGTTAAAGTATTGGCAACAAGTGTTTCATCCAAATGGAAAAATGGTTCAAATGCTACCGCAACACCAGCTACACCACCAGACAGAATGTGGTATGGAAGAATAAAGAATTCAACCGAAATTGCCAAGATAAATGTTCCTGTTACAACGAAAAGAACATTAATTAATTTTTTCATATCTATTTTATTTCCCTCTTTGCTCATGTATTATACCATGGTTGACAAGTGAACTTATGAAGAACAAAAAGTATGTATGGATTATTGTATTCCTGTATATCTTATTTAT
>QQXM01000084.1 GCA_014610835.1 Erysipelotrichaceae bacterium 7770_A6 | reverse complement strand
AATTTTAGTCAAAAGAAAAAAGCCAGCACATCAGATGACTTTCAAAAATTCATTTATTACTTAACTGGATCTAACAAATCAGATGTACTTCCGACCTTCACCGCAACAGTTTCAAGTTTTCTGCCACGATAGCTTTTTCCGTCCATCATGTAGATAATTGCGTTGTCAAATATCCGATCCAACGCACATAGCAGCGTATCATCTTCATCAAAGTCCTCTTTCCATTGGGAAGGGGATTTATTGCTTGTAAAGATCATACAGTTCGGACCTTCTTTTGAAGCACGTCTGTCAATGACATCAAAGAAGATTCTTGTATTCTCTTTGTCAAACTTGCATCTTCCCATTTCATCAATAATAAGACAGCTTGGCTTTACAAGACCATTTGTCGTGCTTCCTACACTGTCATTCTTTCTTGCCTGGGTAAGACGCTGATTGAGTTCTGTTGCCTTCAGGAAATAGACCTTATTTCCTAATTCGCAGCACGCTCTTCCAAATGACATAGCCAGATGTGTCTTTCCGATTCCTGGCGGACCGATAAAAGCAAGATTTCTGTGTTCATAAAGCGGAGACAGTGTACTGAGATTCTTCAGCTTTTCCAGATTATTTGAATGCACATATGAGAAATCAAAATTACTGAAGGTTTTTGGTTCTGTCAGTGGAAGTCTGCTCAGCTTCAGGCAGGTATTCACCACTGCCTCCTTTTTTCTCTCTTCAAGAATCTCAAAAAAATCTGCTGCTTTTTCAATCTCTTCCTGACTCATATTCAGCTTTGTAAAACAGCCTGCAATTTCTTCGGCAGATATGCTCAGTTTCAGAT
>QQXM01000083.1 GCA_014610835.1 Erysipelotrichaceae bacterium 7770_A6 | reverse complement strand
TAGTAATTACGCATGAGCAAGAAAAGTTGCAGAAAATATAGAAAATTTGTGATAATGAAATACAAATTTGAATGACAATATGATTAATAGAAAAACATCGACAGTTTTCTATGAGCCGTTCTGAAAAATGGCAATAGAAAAAACATCGATGTTTTAATTTCTACTATATTTATCGCTTATCCAGTTCTCTGATGATTTTGTCTGTTATCTCTTGTGAACTCATTGTACCAAGTATGAAATTAATACTGTCATGTGGATTGTTTTGCACATATACTTTTGCTTTTCTGAAAATCTTTCCTGATATCGCTGCATACATATGTATGATCAATAAAGCCAGATTGTTTAAAGTGGCAATATTCTTCAATGCATTTTTACTTGTGGTTTTCCATCCATCTTCATGCAGATCAATGTCTTTTGGCCTGTGGTATTCATTCTCGATTGACCATCTTTGTTCTATGCCATCTATAATAAGACGATGATCCTGGGTGTTTGATATAAAATATCGAATGCATTCTTTCTTCTTGTTTTTTGTGGATGTCATCCGCGTAAAGGATTTAAGATTCTTCCATTCATCTCTCAATGCATAGCTGTTTGGCAGATTGATGATTTCAATAACTCGATCGTCACATGCATATCTGGCAATTTTAATCCGAGGATTGGCAAATCGAGCATGTATTTCTTTCAGCAGTAAAGGCTGATTGTCTTTGACAGTCAGAAGATATATGCCTCTGCCATCAGAAATCAGTTCCGCAGTTTTCTTCTGGCAGTGAAGTGCATCCGCTGTCAATACACTGTGTTTCAGGCATAGATGCGGCAGATACCTCTGAATCGTTGGAATTTCATTTTCTTTTTCTCCAATTGGTTCACTGACAAGTGCGGTGTACAGGCAGCTGTCGTATACATTCAGCATTGCGATATTTCTTTTTGGATTTTTTGTGGTTTCTGCTCTGCCGCTGCCACGCATTTCCTTTCCGTCGAAGCCAAAGTGTTTCTGATCACCCTGCTTCAATACATGCTTTTCCAGGTGCCTTAGATAATTATAAAAGGCATTTATCGTATTTTCTCTAAGCGTTTCATTATCCAGTGAATCCAGAACACGGCGGATCGTATCGTGAGCAGGACACTGACCATTTCTGATAAGCCCATATCGTTCATATTTCTTCGCATTTGCTTCGATATGATCTTCTATCCCTGTAAAAGAAGGATTGCATTTTTCTAATACAGCAAAGAGAATAAGGAGCAGCAGCTCATTCAGGCTGTAGACAGTTTTTCCTTTCTGACGGAAATCTTCAACATTCTCAAAAAGGTGAAGATATGTCTGAGCATCTGCAGCTTCAATCAGATCATCTTCGGTAATATTCAGAACCCTGAATTTTTCTGCAATGATAACCATTGACTTAATAATGCCGTTACTGTTTTTTGTCATAATTTTAACCCGTATCTTTCTGCAAGTTCTGTGACTGTTTCAGGATAAGCTAGAGTATCCGGACTGCTTTTATCAGAAATGGTGCAAAGCAGAAGAAGTCCGGTAAGAAGTATTCTGTCGTTTTCATCAGGTATCTTTTCTTTTAGAAGAGCACTGATTTTATTGGAAACAGCTTTGACCCTTCTGATAGAGGCAGAATCTGCAATCTTGACGATATCTCTTTCAAAATGAATGGACAGGTAAGAAGAAGAGAGAAAAGCAGGATCAATTGAACCGAAAATATAGAAAACAGTTCCCAGAACAACAACTGCCATGTCGGAATTGAAAACAGATCTCTGCAGGTCTCTTTTGAAATTGGAAATGATAAAATGACTGAGACCATACTCAATGGAAAATGAAGCAGTATCTGAGACAGATTTCTTTGGAATAAAACCATCTTTTTCAGTAATCATGCCCAGATATTTCTGAACTGATTTTGGATACTTCTGACCAGGTACATAAGTAGAGGTGCATTCATATAAACCATAGCCATTTCTGACTTTTCTTATGGTTTTACCTTCAGCACGAAACTTTTCAGCCCATTCAGGATAAACATTCTTTTTCTTCATATATATAGTATATACGTATATGCTACATTTTGGAAGCAAACAAATCGAGCTTTAAAATCTCGATTTGTTTCATGCGTAATTACTA
>QQXM01000082.1 GCA_014610835.1 Erysipelotrichaceae bacterium 7770_A6 | reverse complement strand
CGGGCCGATACTAAGCCGGAAGAGAAAGGAGATGTATATAGATTTGACTCAGCTGGATGAGCTAATTTATATATACCAAGACTATGAAAAAGATATTTGTCAGTATTCTTGCGGTAGCATTACTTTGTGGATGTGATTCATCGAACAAAGCAGCTTCTACAGCAACTACTTCTACGAAATCTGTAGCGATTGCTTCAGACACAGATATTTCAAGTATGAATTCTTCTGTTGCTACAGATGGGACATCTTTTCAGGCTCTTGGCTTATGCATGGCTGGTCTAGTACAGCTTGACAGCAATGGTATTGCGCAGCCTGATCTAGCAGAAAGCTGAGATATCAGTGATGATGCTTTGACATATACGTTCCATATTCGTAAAGATGCGAAGTGGAGTGATGGCTCAGCTCTAACAGCGAATGATTTTGTCTATGCGTGGAATCGTCTGATTGATCCAAATACTGCAAGTGACTATGCATTCTTGATTGATACAGCAGCTTCCACGAATACAACAAATGCAAAATCATGGAAAGCAGAAGATGATTATACATTTGTTGTGGAACTTTCACTTCCTTGTGATTATTTCCTGACATTGATGGCTTTCCCATCTTTGTATCCTTTGAATGAAAAATTTGTTGAAGAACAAGGTAATCAGTACGCATTAAGCAGTGATAATATGCTCTATTGCGGTCCATATATCATGTCCAGCTGGACAGTTGGTGATTCCTATACATTTACAAAGAATGATTCTTACTGGGATAAAGACAACTACACAGAAAATGTGGATGATATTACATTTCGCTGCATCCAGGGGCAGTCTGCAATTCTTGACTATGAAGCAGGCAACCTGGATTATGTAAAACTAACAAGTGAAGTCATTGAAGACTATAAGGATCGTGATGATCTCGTTACATATTTATCTGGTTACTCATGGTATCTCTCATTCAATTTTGGCAATGAATATCTAGCAAATAAGAGTGTACGTGAAGCTATTGCATATTCCATTGATACGAGTGCAATGTGTGATTCTGTATTGAAAGATGGCTCAGTTGCATTGGATGGATTTGTGACAAAACAAACCGCAATCAATGAATCTGGAGAAGATTATCGTGATGCTGCGGGTAAAGTTACACTTTCTTATGATACAGATCAGGCAAAGGAAAAATATGCAGAAGCATGCAAGGAACTTGGTGTAGATTCCATTTCTCTAGAATTGCTGTATGAAGATGCAGATGTTTCTAAGAATGTTGCCGCATATATCATGGATGCTTTAGAAAAGACTGGCTTCACAATTACAGCGAAGTGTGAACCAAAGAAGAGCAGAATGGAAGATATGAATAACCATGAATATGATATTGGTTTGACAAGATGGGGTCCTGACTATGCAGATCCACAGACATACATGGATTTATTCAACTCTCAATCAACATCAAATTCTGGACAATATGTATCTAGTGACTATGATGCTTTGCTTGCAAAGGCAGAAGTTACAGATGCTGCAGATTCTGCAAAGAGATGGGAAGATTTCGCAGAAGCAGAGAAATTGCTTGTAAGTGAAGACGTTGCAATCGTTCCGCTGTATCAGGCAGGTAATACAGCACTGCAAAATACAAAATTAACAGGTATTGATTATCATGCTGCTGGTGTAACAAGCTATCGTCATCTTTTATTAGCTGAATGAAATGAAAAGGGATGTATCAAAAGCGATACATCCCTTTATAGATAGGTTTTTACAGAAATGACTTCTCCAATGATGCGGACGGGTAAAGAACGAACTTCCTGTGGTGTAAAGTAACGATTTTCAACTTCCGGGTTCGCTGCTTCTAAGATAACCATTTTATTTTTCAGAAGAAATCGTTTTACAGTCACTTCATCATTGATCATGATAACTGCGATTTTACCGCTTTCCACATGGTTTGTTGCGTGAACAAGAACAAGGGAACCAGGCATAATACCAACACCAATCATTGAAGAACCTTCCACTTTTAAATAATAGTCACCAAGCTGCTTATCCGCTAAGGAGGCATCTTCTTCTCCTAGATAGTTTTCTTCTGCGAACATGTCATAGCCACCTTTGACATATCCAACAACTGGGATCTTGATACGTCCATCATTTCCTTTCAGAAGCGGTGTTACATCATAACCGACAGTCTTGCTTAATGCTGCACATACTTTGGATGTAATCTGTGTAACTTCTCCTTTTTCCCATCGCATGACAGTAGAACGGGCAACACCTAGCTTCAGGGCAATTTGTGAAGTGGATAATCCTGATCTTTGTTTATATTCCAATATTACTTCTTGTAATGTCATACATATATTTTAGCTTTCTTATGCACATTTATCAAATATTTGTTTAAAAAGTGTTGCATTTGATATTGTAATGCTCATATATTTTCATATAATGATGAAGAAAGGATAAGTGTATGGAACTATATAAAAGATATGTTGATGTCGTCGTAAAACAAACAAAGAATGGAAATATTGTTCCATTATATGTCTGTTGGGATAATGGAATGACTTATCAGATTGACAAGGTATTAAGCAAAGAAAGAAGAGCATCTCAAGTTGGTGGATGTGGGGTGCGATATGTCTGTATGATCTGCGGACAAAGAAGAAATCTTTTCTTGGAGAAGAATCGCTGGTTTATTGAAAGTATGCATCCATAATGTTGTGTCTTATGTAAATTTCTTGTATCCTTTTGGTAAAGAATTGGAGAAATGAAATGCCTATTACAGTTTTTGGTGCAGTTTTTGTGGATGTGAAAGGATATCCGAATAAAAAATATATTCCATCAGGTAGAAATGCTGGAAAAGTGTTACAGGTACATGGTGGTGTTAGCAGAAATGTTGCGGAAGATATCGCAAATCTTGAATTGAGACCAACATTTGTGAGTGTTGTTGATGACAGTGGTACATCAAGTGATGTTATCGCAAAGCTTAACAGACATAAAGTGAATACAAAATATATTCGTAGAGCAGCTGGAGGACTAGGTACATGGCTTGCCATATTTGATAATGCTGGAGATGTTGTTGCTTCTATTTCACAGCGTCCAGACTTATCAGAAATCGCAAATATTCTAGATGAGCATGGAGATGAAATCTTTGCTTCTTCTGATAGTATCGTCGTAGAAATTGATATGGATTCTGATATTTTGAATCGTATTTTTGCATTGGCAGATAAGTATGGGATTAAAGTGTATGCTGTTGTAAGTAATATGTCGATTGCGATGGAAAGAAGAGATCTGATGAAGCGTACAGGGTGTGTTGTATGTAATGATCAGGAAGCAAGTATATTATTCTCTGAAGATTATTCGAAATATGAACCAGAACAGCTTGCTGAAATTATCGCAAAGCATGCGAAAACAGCACAGTATTCTAACTTTGTCGTAACACTTGGTGAAAAGGGTGCTGTGTATGTTGATGAACATGGGAATTATGGACATATTCCAGCACAGAAGACACAGGTGATTGATACAACAGGCGCAGGAGATGGATTCTTTACAGGTGTTGCGGTTGGCTTGACATATGGAAAGAGTTTGAAGGAATCCTGTGAAATTGGTACAAGAGTTGCTTCTTCTGTGATCTCAAATTCTGAAAGTGTATGTCCTAGATTTGAACCGGCAGAATTTGATTTGGATCCTGCAGCGCTTCGTTGCCAGCAGATGTCAATATTTGATTAAAAAAACAGTCAGTGACTGTTTTTTATATTCTCTATTACATTTTCTGCCTGTTTGATGCCATCGACTGCACTTGAAACAATGCCTCCTGCATATCCTGCACCTTCTCCACAAGGATATAGACCAAGACAATTACTGCTTTGTCCATCTTCATTTCTTAGAATACGAATCGGAGAAGAAGATCTAGATTCCATACCTACCATGATTCCTTGTTCAATAAAACCAGGAATTTTATGATCAAAGTTGCGGAAACCATCTTCTAAAGATTGATTCACTTCATCTGAAAATAGTTGATGCATGTCATAGACAACAGTTTCTCTAGGATAAGAAGATTCGATTCTTAAAGAAGAAGGGTTTGTGTGATCAATATAGTCTTTGATATTTTCACTTGGTGCATTGAATAAATCAATATATGCTTTTTTCTCCAGCTGTTTCTGGAAAGCAAATCCATCTAATGGATGTCCATGATCAAAATCTTTTGCTGGAATCTGTACTAAGATTGCACTGTTTGCATTCTTCCCATCTCTTTGGCTGTAGGACATACCATTGACGGTCAAAGAAGCAGCCTGCGTAGAAGCTGGAATGACAACACCACCAGGACACATACAGAAGGAATAGACACCTCTGCCATTGGAGGAATGGTGTGTTAAAGAATAGCTGGCAGCACCAAGAGCAGGGTGATCTGCAAACTTTCCATATTGATTTTGATTGATCAGTGCCTGCGGATGTTCTACACGTACACCACATGCAAAATCTTTTTGAATCATATGAATTCCTTGTGCGTAAAGTGTTTCATATGTATCAGATGCACTGTGTCCGCAGCATAACAATACATGATTTGTCTGTATTTTTCCTGTATTTGTCAAAATGGAATGTACTTTTCCATTGTTTGTTTCAATGGATTCTAAACGTGTTGAAAAATGAATTTCACCGCCAAGAGAAATAATCTTTTCACGAATATTCTTCACTAATACTCTAAGAACATCTGTACCAATATGTGCACGATTCTGATAATAGATTTCCTGATCTGCACCAGCTTCAATCAATTCTTCCAGTACTTTTTTGACACGGATATTTTTCATACGTGTTGTTAACTTGCCGTCGGAAAATGTACCAGCACCGCCTTCACCGTATTGAATATTGCTTTCTTCTAGAAGTACACCTTTTTGAAAGAATTCATCAATATCTTTCTGACGTTCTTCGACTTTTTTTCCTCGTTCAATGATGATTGGCCTGCATCCACATTCACTTAAGAGAAGGCCAGCAAACATACCGCTCGGTCCAAAGCCTACAATCACTGGTCTTTCATCCGTCTGGATTGGTTCAGGAGAAATATATTTTTCTTCTTTTCCAATCTGTACATCTTTTTTTCTGAGATGCTTTTCAGCGTTTTTAATATCTGCAAGAACCGTATAGGAATTGACTAGATTTTCTCCACGTGCATCTAGAGATTCTTTTTCAATTGTATAAGAAATGACATCATGTAGTGATGTATGTAGCTTTTTTGCGATATCTTCTTTTGATAAAGCTGTTCCAACAGGAACTTTAATTTGATTGATCTTTAATAACATGTATCTATTATACACAGAAAAAAGGCTTCAGCAGCCTTTTCCGTCGATTCCACATGCTTTTCCACTGGATACATGAATGACTTCATGTTCGTTTTCTTTGATGATGCTTTCCCAGTCAAGTGTGATTGAGCCATCTTCTTTAATGATTGCGGGAATACCTAAAAAACCATTTTCCTTTGCTTCTTGAAAGACAGAAGCGCGATCACGCAATTGAATAAATTCTTTCAGCTCTTTAACAGATGTGCATACATCAATATATGTATAAGGAATGTGGTAAAAATCTAGATTTGCTTTTGCATCCATACAATCTGGACATGTATTTGTACCATATACTTTGATCATAACAATATCCTCCTTGCGAAATATATTAATTTCTTTTTTTTGAATTGTCATTAATAACGCTTTCAATAATGCTATAATAAAAACGGAATTTTTAAGAGGTAAAAAATGAAAATTGGAGTAATTTCTCTAGGTTGTGCAAAAAACCTGGTAGATACAGAAAATGTACTGGGCTTATTGAGACAGTCCAATCAGGAAATCGTAACATCCTATGATGATGCGGATGCGATTATTGTAAATACATGTGGATTTATTGATGCGGCAAAAAGTGAAGCCATTGAAACGATTTTAGATGTTGCGGATTATAAGCAGAAAAATTTAAAGAAACTCATCGTTATGGGGTGTCTTGCGAAAAGATATAAACCACAGCTGGAAGAGGAAATGCCAGAAGTAGATCGCTTTATTTCCATTGATGAATATGCTTCCATGGGATCCATTTTAACAGAAGTATTAGGTGTAAAGATTTCCAATAACTATGGATTAACACCTAGAGTACTTTCTGGAAAACCTTGGATGGCGTATCTTGCTATCAGTGATGGATGTAATAATCGTTGTGCGTTCTGTGCAATTCCATTCATTCGTGGAAATCTGCACTCTCAGCCAATGGATAAAATTCTAGAAGAAGCAAGACGTTTAGCTTCTACAGGTGTGAAAGAAATTACACTTGTAGCACAAGATTGTACAAGATATGGTTTTGACTTTGATGGAAAATCACATTTATCAGAGCTGTTAAAAGAATTGGATCAGATTGAAGGAATTGCATGGATCCGTATGTTATATATGTATCCAGATGAAATGGAAGATGGATTGATTGAAACAATCAAGAATTCTAAACATGTACTTCCATATTTTGATATTCCAACACAACATGGTTCTAGTGCAGTATTGAAAAGAATGCGTAGAAAGACAAGTCGTGAACAGATCATTGATCGTGTGAATAAGATTCGTGAAGAAATACCAGATGCAACGCTGCGTACAACAATGATTGCAGGATTCCCTGAAGAAACTTTAGAAGAACACGCAGAAAGCTTGAGCTTAGTGAAGCAGTTGCAGTGGAATCGTTTAGGTATCTTTACATATTCTAGAGAAGAAGGCACAGCTGCATACGATATGGATGACAATGTACCACAGGAAGAAAAAGAACGTAGAAGAAAAGAAATCATGGACGCGCAGGAAATCATTGGTATTTCTCTTCTGCAGAAAGAAATTGGAACAGTACAGGAAGTATTGATTGAAAGAGTGGATCCATTAACACAGATGTATATTGGGAGAAGTGCGAAGATGGCTCCGGATAATGTTGATGGAAATGTTCGTTTTCATCCACTCAAAGATCATCAGCCTGGTGAATTTGCGACAGTAAAGATTACAAAGGTTTCTGGAGCAAATCTTATTGGAGATGAAGTTGCGTAAGAAAGTATAGCCAAAACTGGTTTAACAGATAAAATTTATAAGGAGGATAAATCATGAAGTGCTACATTGGTGTAGATCTTGGTGGAACAAATGTCAGATGTGCCAAGATCACAGAAAACGGGGAAATTCTCGCGCAGGTAAAAGGACCATCTTATGGATTAGAAGGTCCAGAAAAGGTAATGGGAAATATTAAGGATCTCATTCATCAGCTTCCAAATGTACAGGAAGCTAGTGGTATTGGTGTTTGTGTACCTGGTCCAGTAGACAAGAAGACACAGACAATGACTCTTTCAACAAACTTAAAGGGATTTAAAGGTTATCCAATGGCAAAGGAATTAAGTGAAGAATTCCATTTGCCAACATATCTCGATAACGATGCAAACTGTGCTGGTCTAGCAGAAGCACTTGTTGGTGCTGGTAAAGGTTTACATACAGTATTCTATGTAACAATTTCTACAGGTATTGGTGGTGTACTTGTTGTGGATGGAAAGACAGTCAGCGGCATGCATGGTTTCGGTGGTGAAATTGCAAATATGATCATTGACCGTGATCGTGAAAAGGTAAACTATTTAAATGCTGGTGCTGTTGAAAATGAAGCAAGTGGTACTGCAATTACACGCAAAGGAAAGCAGGCGCTTCCTGAAGAAGATATCCAGCATGCTGGTAATGTATTTGATCTTGCTGAAAAGGGAAATGAAAAGGCAAAGGCAATTGTTTCTCAAATGGAAGAAGATCTTGGACAGATGTTCGCAACAATCAATACTGTCTGTGATCCAGAAATGTTTGTAATCGGTGGCGGTATGACAAAGAGTGCTGACAAGTTCTTGCCTGGTGTGATTGAAAACTTCAAGAAGTTCTCTCATGATGCAGTACATGATACACCATTCAAGATTGCTGAATTAGATGAGCCTGGCATTATCGGTGCCGCAATGATACCTCTATCTGAAGGTGAATAATAAAAATGTGTGAGTATGAAATCTCACACATTTTTCGTTATAGCCAGTCGTAATCTCCACCTGTAATCGCAAGGCTAAGAAGCTTGTCGTATTTTTCAACGTTTTCTTTTCCTTCAATGACTTCAATGAGTTTTGCAGAAGTTGTTTCTTCTGCCATCTCATCGTCTGGTCCAATTTCCATATCTACTTCATTATCGCAGTCTGGACATTTGCATACTGGTGCAATATATTGTGAAAGAAATCTTGTATGGCACTTCTGACATTCGTAGTATCCACATCTTTCACACCCATCTTCAACATAATACATAAAAACTTCCTTCTTTCTTCAACAAATGTTAACTTCTGTATAACAAAAATACAATAATATAAACTATAATAAAGAAAGAAAATTTAAAGAGGATAATTTATCATGTATGACATCATAATTATTGGTGCTGGTATTGTAGGAACTATGCTGGCAAAAGACCTTT
The DNA here is from genome assembly GCA_014610835.1 of Erysipelotrichaceae bacterium 7770_A6. GTDB lineage: Bacteria > Bacillota_I > Bacilli_A > Erysipelotrichales > Erysipelotrichaceae > Bulleidia. Next base: position 1,422 of record QQXM01000082.1, on the reverse strand, counting down.
CACAGTACAAGTGCAAGGTTGCAGTGATTGAAAAAGAAAACGACATTGCCAATGGTGCAACAATGGCTAACAGTGCAATTGTGCATACGGGATATGATCCAGAAGATCATACGCTCAAAGCAAAATTAAATGTTGAAGGTGCAAGAATGTATGAACAGCTGTGTAGAGATCTTGCATGTAAATACAAGCAGGTTGGTGCATTTGTTGTGGCTTGTGATAAAGAGGAAGAAGAAAGACTTCATGTTCTTGAGAAAAGAGCAATCGAGAGAAATATTCCTTATGAATGGCTCAGTGGTGATGAAGCTAGAAAGAAAGAAAAAAACTTGTCTTTAAATATTACAAAGGCATTGAATTTCTATACAACTGCGATCATTTATCCATGGCAGGTTGCATGTGCATGTATGGACGTGGCAATGGATAATGGAGTAGAACTGTATTTAAATCATGAAGTGACTGCCATTGAAAAAAGAGAAGATTCCTATCTGATTTCCACAACAAAAGGTACATTTGAAACAAAGCATATTATCAATGTTTCTGGTATTTCAGCAGATAAGATTCATCGTATGGTTGATGCAGACTGTGCCTATACAATGCGTCCAAGAAAAGGGGAATACTATGTTTTAGATAATGATATTCATTATGTTGATCATATTATTTTTCCAGTACCTTCCAGCAAAGGAAAAGGTGTATTGGCTGTGCCTACTGTGTATGGAAACACATTGCTTGGTCCAGATGCTGAAGAAAGTGAAGATACAGGTACAAGTTCCAAAGGATTGTCTTACGTAAAGGAAAATATTCAGAAGACAATGATGAATGTTCCATTTCACAAAGTGATTCGTACATTTGCAGGATTAAGACCATCCAGTACAAGCAAAGACTTTATTATCGAAGAAGTGAAAGGCTGTCATGGATTTATTGACGTTGCTTCCATCGAATCTCCTGGTTTAGCATCTGCACCGGCAATTTCTAAATATGTCATAGAACAGTTTTTGAATGATATGACACTTGAAAAGAATGATGCTGCGGTAAAAACGAGAAAGAAACCAATTGTAATGGCTGATCTTTCAGCAGAAGAAAGAGATGCTATGATTCGTGAAAATCCATTGTATGCAAAGATCATCTGTCGCTGTGAATCCATCAGTGAAGGAGAAATCATTGACTGCATTCATAGAAATTGTGGAGCAAGAAGTGTCAAAGGTGTAAAGAAAAGAGTCAGACCTGGTATGGGAAGATGTCAGGGTGGGTTCTGTGAACCTAGAGTTGTGAGTATATTAGCGAGAGAACTTGGAATATCGGTTTTAGATGTTGTATTGGATTCTGAAGATTCTAAGATCTTAACAAAGGAGAATTTAACTATAAGGAAGTCAAGAGATAAATGAAAGAAATTGGGGGATGTTAACAAATCCAGCAAATTCCCAAACA
>QQXM01000081.1 GCA_014610835.1 Erysipelotrichaceae bacterium 7770_A6 | reverse complement strand
CGTACGGTTCTTAGAGGAGTTTATCTCCAACTGTTTAAAATTAGTAAAACAAAGAAGGAGGTAGATTTACTCATGGATTTTTTATGATGGATTGTTAAGAGAATTGAGCAAATTTGTAGATAGGTAAAGTTGAAGATTTAACAATATCCAACGAATCTCCATTTTTTAATACAACTTTGTTTAATATATAGTCTGTCATTTTATGTTCTTCTCCTGCCAAAAAGGCATAATAAAAGCAGGAACAGTAAGCCCCTGCAGTAGTAATTAAAATAGTAATGACAAGTAATCCTGTCTTGAGTCAAGTATTCTGAGTATTTCGATATTCTCTTTATTGACATTATAGAATACAAGTTGTTTAGATACGATTAAATAACGGAATGATGTATCTATGTTGAAACGGTCAGACATTTTAGGGCCTAAATAAGGATTGTCTTTCAATAATGAAATTGTATCTACAATGTTACTTTTAAGCTTCTTTGCGGCTTGAGTATTATGAAACTGATTAATAATATAGTTTTCGAGGTTAAGAAGATCGTCAATTGCTGCTTTTTTATAGATAATCTTCATTTTATAAACCTAACAGCTTTTTGGCTTCTTCTTCTGAATAGGATTCAGTACAATTCATGCCAATTTCTAGTTCTTTCATTAATTTAGATAATGCCTTTCCTCTCATTTTTTCGGAATTGTCTTCAGTTACAGAAAATGGAAAACCACCTGTATTTAATGCTTGTTGAAAAAATACATTTACGGCATCTGTTAAGGTTAACCCATTTTTCGCAAAAACTTCCTCTAATTCACTTTTTATTTCTGAATTCATGCGAATTCTAAATACATCATCCTTTTGAGCATTGATTACGTTATGCATAATTAGCACTTCCTTTCATAAACAGTATAAACAGTATCTCATAGAATATCAATAAATGTAGCAACGATGTAACCACAAAATTGCAAACCCATCATTTCTTTTACAATCCTGTCAGACATTTTGGTTGTTCCTACAAGTACTAGCATATTGAAAATGAGCTCTCCAATATAGCTCCAAATCATTGTTACAGCTGATGCCGATGTATCAACTACAGGAGGGCTGGAAGCAAAAGCGGAGAAGATAATGCATGAAAGAACTATGATGGCTCCTTCAAGGCATACGCCTGTGTAACTCTTGATGAAGGTAAATGCAGTGCTTTGCGTGCTTTCTCCTGCTGCTGCAGCTAAAGGAATAGGGGATATTGCTGTATACATATACAATTTGAAGAATCTTCCATATACGGTCAGAATCATTACAAAGGAAAGTATTGTGATAAAAATAGATCCAAGTAATGTGACTGCCCAAAGGGGAATGGATTCAAGGAATCCTGTATTGCTAACCGCATCAATGATTTCCTGAGGTACAACAGTTTCTTGTGCAATTCCAAGACCTACAGATTCTGTGATTGCCTGTATAATTCCCTGAACAATTTTAAATATAGAAGTCATCAGTTCCATGCCATACATGACAAGGGCTCTTGCAATAATGAAACGTAAAAACAACTTGAATGCTTGTTCTGGTCGTTTGATATCCTGCCAGCTTGTACATGTACGTATCATTTTCCACATAGAAAGAACAATAAAAGTAATACAGGTTCGATAGCCTGTAATGCTCCATGTATTTTTAGAATAATCTGCAAGATATCTCCACTTTTGAATGTTTCAGGGGATTCTGTTAGAAGTAGCCATATTTCAACAAGTTTTGCATTCCAGACTTTTACAATCAATGAATGTGTATGAATGCTTTTATTTCGTAAGCGTCAAATAAATACCGTCTACAAAAATATCTCCAGTCTAGGATAATCATATCCAGAAGGGAGATATTTTATGATC
>QQXM01000080.1 GCA_014610835.1 Erysipelotrichaceae bacterium 7770_A6 | reverse complement strand
CATAACCTATTGGCTTATATCAAAATAAGTACTAAAAAATGGCTTAAATAAGCTAAATAACATTTGACTTATTAGGGAGGGGTAAAAAATGCGTAAAGAAAGTGTAAAAGGATCTGTGGATTTATTACATGGACCTATCTTGAAGAATCTGATTATATTCATGATTCCTATTTTTATTTCAAACTGTTTCCAGCAATTGTATAACGCAGTAGATACGGCAATCGTTGGACATGTTCTTGGAGAAAATTCATTGGCAGCAGTAGGAGCAACTGCTTCTATCTTTGAATTGCTTGTTGGTTTTTCAATGAGCTTAGGTGCTGGTTTTTCAATTGTAATTGCTAGAGCGTTTGGCTCTGGTGAAACACATAAGATGAAAAAAGCAGTTGCTGGATCCATTGAAATTGGTGTTTTCACAACGTTAATATTAACAATCTTATCCATGTTTTTATTAAAGCCATTGCTTGTATTAATTGACACACCGCAGGAAATCATGGATCAGGCATTGGCTTATATTTCAGTGATTGGCTACTTTGTATTTGTAATGTTTGCCTATAATCTTTGTTCCGGTATTTTAAGATCGATTGGCAACTCTTTTATGCCACTTGTATTCCTGGTGTTTTCTTCAATATTGAATATCTTTTTAGACTATGCATGTATGGCATGGTTCAATATGGGCGTTGCAGGTGCAGCAATTGCGACTGTTATTTCCCAGGGAATCAGTGCAGTGCTTTGTATCATTTATATGATTACAAAAGTGAAAGAAGTGGTTCCACAAAAAGAAGACTTTGCATGGGATAGTGAAATGATGAAAGACCTGGCAGGACAAGGATATGCAATGGCACTAATGGGATCTATTGTATCTGTCGGCAGTATTATCTTACAGTCCGGTATTAATGGTTTAGGAACGAAGATTATTGCAGGTCACGTTGCGGCTAGAAAAGTATATGCATTAATGAATCTTCCGTTTATTTCTATTGGTGTTGCTTTATCTACATTTATTGGACAGAATAAGGGTAGTAATCAAGGTGAAAGAATCTTACGCGCAATGAAGGATGCTTATCTATTTGATGTTGTATTTGCGGCAGTTTGTTCTTTAATTCTCTGGTTTGGTGCACCTAGTCTAATTCATTTGATTTCTGGAAGTAATGATCCAACAATTATAGGAAATGGTTCAAAGTTCCTATATGTTGTTGGTCCATTCTATGCGGTATTAGGTATGCTCATGCAGACAAGATTTGCTTTACAAGGACTTGGTTCAAAAATCCTGCCTTTATTTTCATCTGTGATTGAATGTGTTGGCAAAATCTTATTTACAATGTTTTTGATTCCTGTGTTCCAGTATAATGCCGTTATCTGGTGTGAACCAATTATCTGGTGTTTGATGTTAATTGAATTACTCATCAGTTTTGAATGTAATTCTTATATCAAGGATGTAAAAAAACAAATGAAGCTAAAAGTGTAGGTCATCTGACTTACATTTTTTTAATATCTGAATGCATATTTGTTTGCGTATATTCATATTCAAAAATAAAATATTAAAATACTGGACATACAGAATAATATTCATATACTATAAATGAACATTGTTCAGCTTGAGGTGATTATGAATAAAGTCGTAACGTCAAAAGAAGAAATCCTACAGACAAGTCGTAAATTGATTCAAAAGAAAGGATGGTCCGCGGTAAGCATTCGATCTGTTGCATCAGCTTGCAACGTTTCTGTTGGATCTATCTATAACTACTTTGATTCAAAAACAGATCTAATTGGCGCTACAATTGAAAGTGTGTGGAATGAAATCTTTCATACACCAGAAGATGATTCTGTATTTCAGGATATCCAAAGCTGTGTACAGTGGATTTATCAAAGAATGGCATATGGAAATGAAAAATATCCAGGATTCTTCACATTACATTCCATCAGCTATATGAAGGAAGATAAATCTGACGGCATTCATCGTATGCATCACGCATGGCAGCATATCCTTGATGGTATCTGTGGTGTCTTGAAAAATGATCCAAAAGTACGCAAAGATGCATTTACAGATGAATTCACTGCAGAGAAATTTTCAGGAATATTATTTTCTTTGATACTTTCTGCTTTATTGAAACAAGACTTTGATTCATCTGCAGTATGTGAAGTAGTACGCAGAACAGTATATTGATCCCATCTATGTATGGGATTCTATTTTAAGCCAAAATGAACAATGTTCAATATAAAAAGGAGAAATTTATGCAGGCAATAATTGAAACACTCTTCGATGTATGTTATCTGTTATCCGTAATTACGATTGGTATTCGTATGGTTAAATCAAGCAAGAACAGCTGTCAGTTTAAACTGTTTGGATGGATGGCAATTGTTCTAGGTGCAGGAGATTCCTTCCATTTGATTCCACGTATGATTGCATTATGTACAACTGGTTTAGAAAACTTTACAGTTGCTCTTGGAATAGGAAAATGGATTACTTCCGTAACAATGACACTTTTCTATGTTCTTCTCTACTATGTATGGCGTGAAAGATATGAAATCAAGGGGCAGAAGAATCTGACTATTGCAGTATATCTGTTTGCCGCAATTCGTATTGCATTATGCATGATGCCGCAGAATAACTGGCTCAGTGCGGATGCTCCACGCAGCTGGGGAATCTATAGAAATATTCCATTCGCAGTCATTGGTCTGATCACAATTGTATTGTTCTACGCCAGTGCTAAGCAAAACAACGATACAGCATTCAAATGGATGTGGATGACAATTGTATTAAGCTTTGGTTTCTATATTCCAGTAGTATTATGGGCGGATACAATTCCAATGATTGGCATGCTGATGATTCCTAAGACATGTGCATATGTATGGACAGTTGTCATTGGATATAATGCGATGAAGAAGGAATTGAACTAATATTACGATAATCACATACAAAACAAAAAATAGCTATAAAGTGCATATTTATGCCTTATATAGCTATTTTATCTTTCTATGACTCCAAAAGTTAAAATGCTTTAAGAATTGCATCTAATTTCTGAAATAATTCTTCTTTGGAAGTATATGTATCAATATGAAAGTATGGATCTCCTTTTAACATTGCGGAAAGTTTAGTTCTTTCATTTTGATAGAAGATATACACAGGCTTATTAAATTTCTCAGCATAAGCCATTTCATAGCCAACGCCTAAAGAAGGGTGCGTACATTCCGCAATCACTAAATCACATTCTCTAAGCCATGAAGTATCTTGATCATAAATCAAAGCATCTTCACTTCTAGATTGTTCAGAAATGGAACGTGTCATATCTCCAATATGTTCTGTTAAAACGATATCTGTTTTCTTAATGTATTCAATCATATCGTGATATAGCTGAATATCATCTTGTCCTCCGCGAATACTGCCCGCAAAATAAACTTTTTGATTCATACTAAAGTTTCTCCTTGATTTGTTATAATTATAGGCAAAGGAAAAATGATATGGAAGAAAAAACACTTGCGAAAAGCTATGTATATGAAGGTAATGTCGTTAATTTGAGAGAAGATAAAGCACAAATTGATGATGGACAAATCGTTGATCGTGTTGTAGTTGAACATCCAGGTGGTGTTGGTATTGCATTAGAAGATGAAGATGGAAAGTTCTTTTTTGTAAAACAATACCGTTATGCACAATCTGAAGTTACACTTGAATATCCTGCAGGCAAAAGAGAGGCAGGAGAAGATGATCTCAATACCGCAAAAAGAGAAATCGTGGAAGAAGTTGGATATGAAGGTACTGAATGGAAGTATCTTGGCTTGATGTATCCAACACCTGCGTATGATAGTGAAACGATTGGTATGTACTATGCAAAAAAAGGTGCATATAAAGGTCAGCATTTAGACAGTGATGAAAATATTAATGTATATAAATATACATTGGATGAAATTACAGATATGATCGTTAAGGGTGAAATTCATGATGCGAAAACAATAGGGATGACATTCTTAGTAAAAGAGAATAAAAGAAGAGGTATTATTTGATTATGGAAAGAATTGCTAGTTTTACAATCAATCATTTACTACTTGAACCAGGTGTTTACGTCAGCCGTAAAGATTATGCTGGTGAAGAAGTACTGACAACATTTGACTTAAGATTTACGACACCAAATAAAGAACCTGTCATGTCTACTGCAGAAGTTCATACAATTGAGCATCTTGGTGCTACATTCCTAAGAAATCATCCAACAATGAAAGAACGTGTTGTTTATTTTGGGCCAATGGGTTGCAGAACAGGTTTCTATATGATTTTACATGGAGATTATGAAAGTAAAGAGGTCGTATCTCTTGTGAAGGAAATGTGTGAATTTATTGTTTCGTTTGAAGGAGAGATTCCAGGAGCAACACCAGTAGAATGTGGTAACTATTCTGATCAGAATTTAACAATGGCAAAATACTGGGCAAATAGATATCTTGAAAATACATTAAAAAATATTGATGAAAATCATCTTGTATACCCAAAGTAATAAGGAGAGAAAAAGAATGAAAATTGGAATTATTGGTGCAATGGATGTGGAAGTAGCACATCTAAAAGAAGTTATGCAGATTACAAATACAACAACAGTTGCAAAGCAGGAATATTGTGAAGGCAAGATTGGCGAGATGGATGTTGTTGTGGTGAAATGTGGTGTTGGTAAAGTTAGAGCAGGTATGTCTGTACAGGTTCTTTGTGATGTATTCCATGTAACACATGTATTGAATACAGGTGTTGCGGGATCTTTGAATAACGATATCAATGTTGGTGATGTTGTTGTATCTACAGATGCAGTCTTCCATGATGTTAATGCAACAAACTTTGGATATGCAATTGGAGAAGTTCCTAGTCTTGGAAAAGTGTTCTTTGAATCTGATACATACTTAAGAAAACTTGCAAAAGAAGCAGTTGAAAAAGCTGCACCTGAAGTATCTGTATATGAAGGTAGAGTTACAACAGGTGATCAGTTTATCTGTGAAAAAGATAAGAAAAACTGGATCAAGGACACATTCAATGCTGAGTGTGTTGAAATGGAAGGCTGTGCAATTGCAGAAGCAGCATATTTAAATGATATTCCATTTGTTATTATTCGTGCGATTTCTGATAAAGCAGATGAAGAAACAGTTGTCTCTTATGAAGAATTTGAAGGAAAAGCTGCCGTGCATTGTGCAAAGATCGTAGAATATATGATTTCTAACATGCATGAATAGGATCATGAGAATAATTAACATGACAAAAAAACTATTAGTAACATTTGTGGTAATGTTTGTAGCATTACTGACAATTATCGGATTTATATTGATCAAAGATAGTGGAAAAGACATTCGACCAATTACAAGTACTGTAGAACCAACTGAAACACCTGAAGCTACAGTTGAACCAACGATAGAGCCGACAATGGATCCAGAATCGGATCCAAGATTTACAAGTACAGACAGTGTACTTGTATTTGCAAACAAAAAACATAAGCTGCCAGATGGATATGTCCCAGGGGATCTTGTTTCTTTAAGTGTCTCTACGGCGTATGGTGATGTTCAGATGAGACAAGAAGCTGCGGATGCGATTGCAAACATGTTTAATGCGGCAAATGCAGAAGGTATTTATCCAGTTGTTACCACAGCGTATCGTGGCGAAGATTTCCAGCGACAGCTCTATGATAACTATGTTAACAGGGATGGACAGGAAGCTGCAGATACATATTCTTCTAGACCAAGCTATTCAGATCATCAGACTGGTTTAGCAGCTGATATTTCATGTGAAGCAAATGGATATAACTTAAATCGTGATTTTGAAAATACTGCAGAAGGACAATGGCTTGCACAACATGCTCATGAATATGGATTTGTAATGCGTTATCCAGATGGAAAGCAAGATATTACAGGATATATGTATGAACCATGGCATTTTAGATATATTGGTGTTGAAGAAGCAACAGCTTTATATAATGTTGATCCAAATATGACAATGGAAGAGTATTACGGTATATCCGGAGGAAACTATGCCGAGTAGAAGAAAGAGAAAACTTAAAATCGGTAATTTGATCATTGTTATAGTTAGCTTGCTTGTTGTATGTGCTGGTGGATTTTCTTTGATTCATATTATTGCAAATAAAAAAGATAAAACAGTCATAAGAAAGGATCCAGGTGCTATTTCAACAAATGAGACAGTAGAAACAGAAGAACCAAAAGAAAATAAAGTTTCTTTATTTCTGACGGGAGATGGGCTATTACACGATTCTGTTTATACAGATGCTGAAAATGAAGATGGCACATTTGATTTTGGAAAACAGCTTGATGAAGTATTAAATGCTGTTGGAAATTATGATTTAGCTTATTACAATCAAGAAACATTGCTTGGTGGTACTGAATTAGGATTAAGTGGCTATCCAACGTTTAATTCTCCTAAAGAATTTGGAAGCTATATGGTTTCAAAAGGATTTAATTTAATTTCTACCGCAAATAATCATTGCCTGGATAAGGGATTTAGAGGTGTACAAAGTTCAAGAGAATTCTGGAACAGTCAGCCAAATGTTTTAATGAGTGGAACGAACAGTACAGAAGATGAATATAATGCTATTCCTTCAATGGAAGTGAATGGTATTAAAATTGCTTTTCTTGCCTATTGTGAACATACAAATGGAATTAATCCTGATTATTCATGGGAAGTGAACTACTATCCAGGACATGAAGAAGAAATGCTTGAAAAAGTCAGACAGGCAAAGAGTGAAAATGATGTTGTCATTGTATCTATGCATTGGGGTACAGAATATTCACATGAAGTGAATAGTACACAGACAACTTTAGCGGATCAATTGACATCCGCAGGTGCAGATGTTGTGGTTGGAAATCATCCACATGTGATTCAACCATTCCAATGGGTAAATAATAAACCAGTTTTCTATGCAATGGGAAACTTGGTTTCAACACAATTAAATCAAGAAAATCTTGTGGGATTATGTGCAGGTTTAGATATCACAAAAAAGGAAGATGGTTCTATTGTCATTGATAACGTTAAAGCAGATCTAATGTATACAACAATGGAAGGTACATATCCTGCTTTGCGATATCATATCCAGGTTCATCCAATGAAAAATGTAAGTGATGAAACATTACAGGCACAACAATGTAATAAAGATTACACTACAGTGAATGAATTGTATGAGGCATCGAAAGCAATCGTTACTTCATTAGATTCAAACATAACAATTGGTGGAATATTTGAGTAAAGTAAAAGGGGCTGTAAAAAAATAAATAGCCTCTAAAGAGAAAAATAAAACCTATCAATTGTATTACAATTTGGAACTATGATTCACATAAGATTGTGGTAGAATATTACGCACTTGACTTTTAGGGGAGGTATTATGTCAGAAAATAAAAGCAGTGTTTTAAATATGACTACAGGAAATCCTGTTAGCTTAATCTTAAAGTTCACTTTACCATTACTTGTTGGTAACATTTTCCAACAACTATATAACATGGTAGATACAATTATCGTTGGTAACTTCGTAGGTACAACAGCACTAGCTGCTGTAGGTTCTACAGGAACAATTATGTTTATGTTATTCTCACTATCTGTTGGTTTAACAAGTGGATTTACTGTATTAACTTCACAAAGATTTGGGGCAGATGATTACGAAGGTACACGTCGTTCTTTCAGTAATGGTGTGATTCTTTCAATGATTATCTCCATCTTACTTACAATTGGTTCCTTACTTGTATTAAATCCTGTATTACAAATGATGAATACTCCAAGTGATATGTATTCAGATGCCTATAACTATATTAGTGTCATTTGTTTAGGAACAATTGCTTCGGTATTCTATAACTTATTCTCTTCTTACTTAAGAGCGATTGGAAATAGTAAAATTCCTCTATATGTCCTCGTTTTCTCTTCGATCTTAAATGTCATTTTAGACTTATTGTTCATTATTGTATTTAAGATGGGAACTGCAGGTGCTGCTTGGGCTACAGATATTGCTCAAGGTATTTCTGCTATTCTATGTTTGATTTATATTTATAAGAATGTACCAATTCTTGTCCCTACTAAAGAGATGTGGAAATTGGATATGGATTATTCTAAAAGACAACTATCCATTGGTTTACCAATGTGTGTTCAATTTGCGATTACAGCTAGTGGTACGATGATTATGCAAACTACATATTAATTGCTTGGTTCTGTAGCAGTAGCTGCCTTCACTGCTACAAGTAAGATTGGTAACATATTAACCCAAGGCTTTACTTCTGTAGGTCAAACAATCACTACGTATTGTGGTCAAAATGCAGGCAAGGATGATATAGATCGTATTCAAAGTGGTACTAGATCGGCAATGTTAATTTCTGGCATTTATGCGGTTGCAATTGGTGGTATTGCAGTACTTGCTTTACCATTATTAATTCAGTTATTCTTTGAATCTGGTGCTGATTTAACTACAATGATGCCATACGCAAGAACGTATATGTATTTGTGTGCATCATTCTATATTCCACTTGCGATGATCTTTGTATATCGTAATGCCATTCAAGGTTGTGGATATGGTGCTCCAAGTATGATTCTTGGTTTTGCGGAATTAGTTGCTAGACTTGTCATGGCCTTTATTTCCATGAAAGTTGGAAGTTATTTATTAGCTGTTGCTTGTGATCCTGCAGCTTGGTTAGTAGCAGGTATCTTAGCTTATATCATCTTTAGAGTTATCCTAAAGGATATGAGAAGTAGAAGAATGTCATTATAAAAGAAGCTGTAACATTTCAAGAGATGAATTCTTGATTTGTTACAGTTTTTGTTTATTCTTTTGAAATCACTTGAGCAATTGTTTGATATAGCTTATCTACATTAATTGGTTTATCTAAATGACCATTCATACCACTATTGATGGCATTTGAAATATCTTCGCTTGAAGTATTTGCACTCATGGCAAAGATTGTAAACATAAATTAAACTACCAACCATGTTAAAAAGACTGACAAAAGCAAGAAACATCTTTTCATAATGCCCAAAACCCGATTAAATTGTGAACTAATACTAGTAAATACACAAAGACACTAAAAAAGGAGCTGCTTTAGCTCCAAATAAAATCTAGAATCAATCTAAAATTTTATTTTTTTACAGCCCCTTTTAAATTAGTCTAGTTTTGTTCCACATTTTCTGCAGAAATGTGCATCTTTTTCAGCATGTTCACCACAATTTGGACATACTTTTTCATTCACTTCAGTTACTGCAGTATCTTCTTCAGTAGGTGTTTCTTCAACTGTTGGAGTTTCTTCTACAGGAGCATCAACAACTTCTGCAGGTTCTTCTTTTACCTCTTCAACAGGTTCTTCTGTTTGCTTTTCAGGTGTTGCTTTTACAACAGGTTCTGTTTGAATGTTGTGTAATGTTTGATGCATTTTTTCAGGTACTTCGATTTTTTCAGCAGTTTTATCACCACTTGGAATACCACCATTTAAACGAACAAGTTCATCTGAGTTTTCTACTAGTGTTCCAAATGCATATAATGTTAAGACTGCCAGCCAGGAAATCAATGTTCCAATGGCAACAGTCAAAATGCCGCCAAGAATACCTAATAAAATAGTACCAAAAGAACCTTGATAGCTATATGCAACAGCTACAAAGCTGGAACCTATCTCAATCACTCCAATAATAATGCTGATTACAACACCAATCCAAAATAGTACTTTTGCGTATGATTTAATTTTTCCACCAGGATTTCTAAACATGATAAAATCCTCCTTTTTCACCTATTATCATATATTGAATATGTGAAATTAAAAATGTCTTTCTCTGAAATTTATGTGAATCAATCTTGATATTTATTGAGTAAGTGTTAATCTAAATCGTAGAGAGAGGAAGTGTTTATATGAAGTATAAATGTACAATTTGTGGTCATATTTATGACGAAGAAAAAGAAGGCGTAAAGTGGGAAGATCTTCCAGAAGACTGGAAATGTCCACTATGCAAAGCTGGAAAGGATAAGTTTGTTCCAGTAGAGGAAGATGAAAAGCTAGAATGGGCTAGTGAACATGTTGTTGGTGTCGCAAAAGATTTACCAGAAGACATGAAAGAATTCTTGAGAAATGAATTTGCTGGTGAATGCAGTGAAGTTGGTATGTATTTAGCTATGAGCAGAGTCGCAATGAGAGAAGGCTATCCAGAAGTTGGTATGTACTATAGACAGGCAGCATTTGAAGAAGCAGATCATGCCAGCAGATATGCTGAAATGCTAGGTGAAGTTGTTTCTGCTTCAACAAAGGAAAATCTTGAAGCTAGAGTTGCTGCTGAAAATGGCGCATCTAAGGGCAAGACAGCATTTGCTAAGAAGTGCAAGGAAATGAATCTAGATGCATTACATGATTCCATTCATGAAATGGCTAGAGATGAATCTAGACATGGACAGGCATTCTTAGGAATGTTAAATCGTTATTTCAAGAAGTAATGAAAAAGGATATTGGAAGAGTTCCAATATCCTTTTTTCTAGGACTGTTTTATTGTTATATCTGATGAGTGCAGGATTGCACGAATGGCATTGAATAAATATGGTTTGTATTCTTCTATTGGTAGAGGAATATCGTGTAATATTGCATCGTAACAGGTACTTCCTGCTAATTCTATGATCATATATAAAATCGTATAAGGATTATCATAATGGTAGCCAGCTTCTAGAGATCTCTTTTTGAAGTCATCAATGATAGAGAATGTATCCTCTGTAATAGCGTTTTTTAAAGTTGTCTGGAAGACACCAATTGATAAGTTTCTTTGGATGAATCGAAGAATACTTTGATTGTTTTCTAAATTAATTAATACATGATTGATGACATATATAATTGCATCATCAAAGTTTCGAATATCATTTTTATTGAGTTCATCTAAAGCATTTTTAAATAGATGTTCTGATTCCTGTTGAATCAATACATCTCGAATATTGTATTTATCTTTAAAGTAAAGATAGAAAGTGCCCTTTGCTAATCCAGACATATTCACAATATCACTGACAGATACTTCAGTGATATCTTTTTGAGTTAATAACTCAAATGCGGAATTTAATAAGCTTTCTTTCTTTTTCTTTTTGTTTTCGAGAACTTTACTTTTCATGCTTTCATTATAGACATAAAGTTTTGAATTTGCATCTAAAAATGACTCTGTGCCTATTTTTTTTACACTTTACATCATTTGTATATATAAGAGTATACAAAAATATTGACTTATGGTCATTTTGCAATATACTTTTCAGCGTAGTAAAAAGAAAGGATTAAAAAGTGGGATTCGTATGGAAAAACTGTCAAAATGGATCGTTAAATTCCGTAATGTTATCTTAGTAGTCGCAATATTATTGTTGATTCCAAGTGTATACGGATATTTGAAGACAGATATAAATTATGACCTGTTGTCATATTTACCAGCTAGTTCAGAATCAATGAAAGCGCAGGATATACTTGGAGATGAATTCAATCTTTCCAGTGTAGATTTCCTTGTCTTGAATAACAAAACTGAACATGAAGCAGCAAAGATCAAAGATCAGATTAACAAGATCGATGGTGTTGAAAAATGTATTTGGAGAGATGATGTCATGGACATCACAATTCCAAAGGAAGCAATTCCAGATAACATTCAGAAAATGCTTTATTCTGGTGATAGTACGATGATGATCGTTACATTCGAAGAACCAACATCATCTACTAGAACGATGAATGCAATTGCTGAAATTAAAAAGTTATCCAGTGAAGATTGCTACCTTGGCGGTATTTCCGCAATCTCAGAAGATACAAAGGACCAGACAGAACATGATACGCCAATCTATGCGGGTATCGCAGTTATCTTATGTATGGTTGTATTGTTCTTAGGTCTAGAAAGTACAGTTGCTCCTATCGTATTCATGCTAGGAATGATCTTCCCAATCGTATATAACTTTGGAACAAACGTCTTCTTAGGACAAATCAGTTACATTACAAAAGCGTTGGCGGTCGTATTACAGCTCGCCGTAACATTGGACTATTCTATCTTCTTATTACATAGATATGTAGAAGAAAAGAAACATTTAGATAATGAAGAAGCAATGGCAAAAGCCATTCAGGCAACATTTACATCTATTACTTCTTCCTCTGTTACAACAATTGCTGGTTTCGTAGCCTTATGTGTTATGCAGCTGACATTAGGTAGAGATATTGGTATTGTTATGGCAAAGGGTGTTGTATTTGGTGTATTGTCTACGATATTTATCTTACCAAGCTTACTGATGTTCTTTGATAAGCCAATTGAAAAATATACACATAAGACAATCATTCATGAATTAAAGCATCAGCCATTATTTGTAACAAAACATTACAAGAAAATCTTAATTGTCTTCATTCTTGTATTTATTCCATTTATTTATGCACAGTCTCATACGACGCAATACTATGATCTGATTTCTGGTATGCCTGAAGACTTCGCAAGTATTATTGGAACAAATCAGTTAAAAGATAAGTTTGATATGACAACAACACACTTTGTAATCGTAGATGATTCTTTAACAACATCCCAGATTCAAGAAATGTCAAATCAAATCAAGGATTTAGATGGTATTCATAACATTATCAGTTACGAAGAATTTGTTGGACCTGGTATTCCAGATTCCTTCAAGCCATCCATTGTAAAAGAAGTTTGTCAAAGTGATGATCATAAGCTTCTTGTGGTGAACAGTGATTATAAATCTGCAACAACAGAACTTAACAAACAGTTAGATCAGATGGATAAAATCATTCATAAATATGATCCAAATGCATTGATTGGCGGGGAAGGAAGCATGACACGTGACTTAATTAATACAACAAATGTTGACTTCGCATTTGTAAATGTATTGTCCGTAGCATTGATCTTCTTGATCGTTGCATTAACATTTAAATCATTTGCATTACCAGTCATCCTTGTATTAACAATTGAATTTGCGATTTCCATTAACATGGGTATTCCATTCTTCACAAAGACAACATTGCCATTTATCGCAAGTATGGTTATTGGAACAATCCAGTTGGGTGCAACGGTTGACTACGCAATCTTATTAACAACACGATTTAGAGAAGAGCTGGAAGCTGGTAAAGATCTGAAAGAAGCAGCACGTATTGCGACAAAGCGTTCAAGTATTTCTATTATGACAAGTGGTTTCTCATTCTTTGCAGCATGTATCGGTGTTTCATTCTTCGCAAAGATGGATTTGATCAAGAGTCTTGTTGTATTGCTTGCACGTGGTGCATTGATCTCAGTAATTAGTATCTTGTTTGTATTGCCATCCTTGTTGATCTTCTTCCATAAGTTTATTGAAAAGACAACAAAAGGCTGGCCAAAAGAAAGGAAAGTTGAATTATGAATCTAAAACATATTTTAAAGGTTACAGGTAGTGTTGCACTGAGTGCAGTAATGGCAACTGCTTCTATTCCTGTTACTGTATACGCTGAAGAAAATACTTCTAAAACAAATGAATCTAGTGACAAACAGACTGCTTCTTCTACAAAGAAGACAGAAACAGTTTACGCTGTATTGAATGGAGATGGATCTCTTTCTGACATTGTTGTATCTGGGTGGCTGCACAATGATTCTGGCATCAAAAACTTAAAAGAAAAGCTGAACTTAACAGATGTAAAGAATGTTAAAACTGATGAAGTACCAGAAGATAACAATGGTGAATATACATGGAATAGTGATAGCAATGATATTTACTATCAGGGAAATTCTACAGAACAGCTTCCAGTAGCAATGCAGATTACTTATGAATTAGATGGTCAGCAATTATCTCAAGAAGAGTTAAAAGGCAAGAGTGGTCATTTGAAGATTAATATTCATTTAACTAATGTTAATTCTGAAACAAAGACAATCAATGGCAAGAATGTTATTATTCATCCATTCTTTGTTGCAGGTGGTATGTTGTCATTGGATAATGATCATTACTCTAATACAACATGTGATCAAGGTAAGATCGTTACAGATGGTTCTAAACAGATGCTTGTATTTGCAGCTGTTCCTGGACTCAAGGATACATTAGATTCTGCAGACCTTTCTAAAGTGAGTGATCAATTAAGTGTTGGTGATGATATCAATATTGAATGTGATGTTACGGATTGTGATGAATTAAATCTCATGATGGGTATGTCTAATGAAGAAGATATTTCTGATATTCTTGATGAAGGTGACTCCATTGAAGAATTAACAAATGGTATTACAAAGTTAATGGATGCTGATGATCAGTTAGTTGATGGTTCTCAGCAATTAGCAGATGGCACACAACAGTTGATTACAGAATCTGAACCATTAACAAGTTCTTCAGGAAGTATTCGTACATTAAGTAACGGGGCATTAACATTAAATGGTGGTGCACTTCGCTTGAAAGCTGCATTAGCACAATATACAGATGGTGTTGGTCAGTTGAATGATGGTGTAAATGCTTTATATGCAATTCCTGATGGAGCAAATCAGATTTCTCTTGGCATGACAACACCGGTAGAAGAAGGTAAACCTGAATCTTCATTGACAGGTGGTGCTGCAGCTTTAACTGCTGGTCTACAGAATATGAAAAAACAGGTAGATGCTGGATTGACTTCTGATTCTGTAACTGCAATGACGACACAGTTAGACACAGCAATCACAACACTCAATGGCTTAAAAGATACATTAACAAAAGATGCAGAAACATTAAATGAATTGAAGACAACACTTTCTACAGCAACAGATCAACTAGATGGACTTAAGACAGTAATGACTGGATTCGTAACTTCTTCAGCTACTTCCTTAACAGTATCTATTGGTGCAATCGATACATCTATCGCTAGCATTGATGCAGCTCTTGTAAAAGTTCCAGATGATGGTACAGATACAGTTGCAAAGGATACTTTGAATGCTTCTAAAGCAGCACTTGAAACACAAAAAGCAACTTTAGCTGCACAACTAAAAGTATTATCTGGTGATGCTGCTGGTTTACCAGCACAGTTACAACAGGCAACGCAGACACTTTCTCAAATGAATGCTACAATTGATTCATCATTAGAAAAGCTGGCTGGACTTGGTACAGATGTAGATGATGCAATGACAACATTGAATACATTAAAGACAACACTTGAAGGATCTACAAGCCAATTAGGTGCTCTAGCTAACATGAAAGATACAATGGATGCTGGATTTGATCAATTGATTGCAGGTTCTCAAAAGATTTCTGCTGGTATTGATCAAATCAATACAGGTGTACAGGCTCTTGCTGAACAGTCTAAGACAGGTATTGATAAGGTAAAGACAGCGACTTCACAATTAGCTTCTAATAATGAAGCACTCAATGAAGGTATGGCTTCTTTACAGACAGGTACACAGACAGTAGCTAACCAGAGTGATTCCTTTAACCAGATGGCTGATGGTCTTGATTCTCTCAAGAATGCATTCGTTACATTGAACGATGGTGCACAACAGTTAGCTGATGGACAAAAACAGTTTAGACAGGATGGATTAGATCAGTTAAAAGAAAAGGTTGATCTATCTGTTGATGAAGTTGAAATGTTGAAAGAAATCATGGATGATATCAAGTCTATGAACATGCAGTACAAAGAATACGCTGGTAATAACCCAGATATGGATGTTACTACACGTTATGTATTCCGTACAAAGACAAGTGAATAATTGAAGAAACAGGCTATAGTAGATGATCGCTGCTATAGCTTTTTCTTTCATTTTGGAAAAAATGTAAAGAATACTTTAAAAACTATCTTGAAACAATGTGAATGCTGTCTTAAAACAGCGTACAGGTGTGAATTTTGGCGTAGTGTATGAAACTGTGGTAGCACAGGAATTATACGCACATGGATATAAGAATTATTACTACGATAGGAAAAAATAGGTGAAGTGGATTTTCTAGTAGATGATTTTGAAAAATTAAATGTTCTTCCAATAGAAGTGAAATCGGGTAAAGAAAGCTTTTCTTTCAAAGCAATGACTAAACTGCTTGCAGTGGAAGGGTATAGAATGAATCAAGGTATTATTTTATCAAATGATGCAAATGTATATGAAAAAGATCATATTCTCTATTTAGTTTTTAACAATGAGAAGATGGTATGGAAAAGTACCGTCTTCTTTTGATAGGGAAGCGAATGGTTGTTGTGTTATAATGAAATGCATGAAAAAAGGTTTATTTATAACATTTGAAGGACCTGATGGAAGTGGAAAAACAACAGTGTCTACTGCTGTTGTTGAAAGACTTCAAAAAGAAGGATATCAGGTAAGATACACAAGAGAACCAGGGGGTTCTAAGATTGCGGAAGAGATTCGTGATGTCATTCTTGATCCAAAGAATACAGAAATGGATCCTAGATGTGAAGCTTTGCTTTATGCTGCTGCACGTCGCCAGCATTTAGTAGAAAAAGTATTACCAGCTTTAGAAGAGGGCATTACTATCGTTTCAGATCGTTTTGTAGATTCTTCTTTAGCATATCAGGGATATGGAAGAAAGATTGGAATTGATGAAGTTTATTCCATTAATATGTTCGCAATTGAAGGAAAACTTCCAGATAAAACAATTTATTTAGATATTGATGCTAAAACGGGATTGGATCGTATTAATGCAAATCGTGCTTCTTTAGATCGTTTAGATCAGGAAAGTGAAGATTTCCATAATCTTGTGCATGCAGGATATGAAGCAGTTGTTGAAAAGTACAAGGATAGAATGGTTATTGTAGATGCTTCTAAGAGTGTAGATGAAGTTATCAATGAGTGTTATTCCATTATGAAAGGACTATTAAATGATTAAAGAGTTGTTAGAAAAACAACAACCAATCGTTTATCGTGCACTGGATAATGCGTGTAAAACAAATCGTATATCAAGTGCATATCTTTTTACTGGTCCTTATGGAACACCAAAGTATGAGGCGGCTGTTTTACTTGCACAAAGTATTCTGTGTGAGAAAAAAAATGGATTGGCATGTGAAGAATGTAATACTTGTAGAAGAGTTAGAGAAGGTACATATGCTGATCTGATGATTCTTGATGGAAAAGATGAATCTATTTCCAAGGAAATGATTGATGGTATTCAAGAAAAGTTCTCTAAGACAGCATTAGAAGAAAATGGACAAAGAATCTATATCATCAAAAATGCAGAAAATGCAACGATCTCTGCACAAAACAGCATGTTGAAATTTCTAGAAGAACCTGGAAGTGGTGTAACTGCGATTCTTACGACAGACAACGTCAATCGTATGCTTCCAACGATTATTTCTAGATGTACTGTTCTTCCATTTATGCCTAGAAGTGCAAAAGATTACTTTGATGATTTAATACATGAAGGTGTAAATCAAGAAGATGCATATTTTATGTCTCATATTGTAAAAGATATGGCTGATCTAAAGAATATGTATGATATTGAAGGTCAAAAAAATACAGTATTATTTGAACATGTCTGTGGAATGTTGAAGCAATTTCTAAATTGTGAAGGTATGAAGAGAAAAGAACTCAGTGTTGACTGGGAAGTAAACTGGTCAAGTAAAGCAAAAGACACAAATATTTCCAAGAAAGAAAATCTTTTGATGTTGTCTAGTTTCTATGACTTATTGATGTTATATGCACATGATGTCATTACAGAAAATTTAGATGGTCCACTTTGGTATCAGAATGTAGTCAAAAATTCTTTTGAAAAAAAGAAGATGTGTTGCGATATTTTAAGAATCGCATTAGAAGAAAAGGATGCATGTAATCGATACAACGATTTGAATCTTGTGTTGTATCAGTCACTGTATCAGTTAGGAGGAATCAATGACACTAACAAATGAAATACAAGAAGAAGCAGTTCATTATCCATACTCTGTTGTGGTGAGATTTAGAGGAGAAGGGAAACCTTACTCTTTTGGTGCAATGGATAGTAATTATTTAAAAGATGACTGGGTCGTTGTAGAAACACAACAAGGGATGGAAATGGGCCAGGTACAGGCAGATTGTCTGGATGTAGATAAGTATGGTCTGCATGTTCCAACAAAACCTGTCATTCGTAAAGCAACAGAATATGATCACCGTGCTTTTGAAGAAAACCTAGAGATGGAAAAAGATGCATTTTCTATCTGTAATAAAGAAATTGAAGATCTTGCATTGGATATGCATTTATTAAGTGCACAGTATACGTTGGATCGAACAAAGATCTTATTTGTATATCTTGCTGAACAAAGAGTAGACTTCAGAGAACTCTTGAAAAGATTAGGTGCACGTTTACATTGCCGTATTGAATTACGCCAGATTGGTGAAAGAGATAAGGCAAGAATGGTTGGCGGTCTTGGCATGTGTGGTATGGAATGCTGCTGCAGCAGATTTAAATCACACTTTGATGTTATTTCTATTAACATGGCAAAGAATCAGTTATTAGCTTTAAATATTGATAAGCTTTCAGGCATGTGCGGTAAATTGAAATGCTGTCTGAAGTATGAAGATGATGATTATAAACAGTTAACAGAAGGATTACCTAAGATTGGTTCTCAAGTAGAGTATGAAGGTGAGATCTATCGTTTAACAAATATGAATGTTATGAATGAAGAAGCAAAGCTTGAAAATAGAGAAGCTGCAATCTTCATTACATTAAAAGATCTAAGAGAAAAGGGTATTCCAAGAAAAGGTGTCATCGTCAAGAAAAAACCGGAAGAAGAAGGAAAGAAAGTCAAGAAGACAATCATTCATCAAAATCGCCCTGAAGGTGCACCAACACATGTAAACTATGATTTAAAGGCACCTGAAATGAAGAAGGAAGTTCGTTCTTTTGGCAAGAAAAAAGAAACTTCAAATTCTGCTAATGTTGAAAAGAGAAGATTTACAAGTCGCAAAAAACAGGAAACACCAGCAGAAAACAAAAATGTAACGGTACGTACATTTGGACGTAAGAAAAAAGATGGAGAAAATGCGTGAATCGTCAAAAGTCATTTGAAAATGAAATGCCAACGTTATACCTGGTTCCAACACCAATTGGCAATCTGAATGAAATGAATCCTCGTGCAATTGAAATCTTAAACAAGGTAGATGTGATTGCCTGTGAAGATACAAGAACAAGTGGTTCTCTTTTAAAGCACTTTGATATTCGTAATCGTTTGATTGCATATCATAACTTTAATGAAGAATCGAGTGCGAATGGCATTCTTGAATTACTACGTGATGGAAAGAATATTGCTTTGATTTCTGATGCTGGTTATCCACTCATCAATGACCCTGGTCAGAAAATCGTTACACTTGCGACAAGTGAAGGATTTAATGTTGTTCCAGTGAGTGGACCAAGTGCATTTTTAAACGCACTTGTTGCATCTGGTCTAGTTGCACAGCCATTTATCTTTATTGGTTTTCTTCCACAGTCTCATTCAGATCGTGTTAAGAAACTGAAAGAATATGAGAATTATCCAATGACAATGATTTTCTATGAAGCACCGCATCGTATTGAAAAGTGTTTGAAAGACTGTATGGAAGTCTTTGGTGATCGTAAGATGACTTTAGCTAGAGAATTGACAAAGATGCATGAAGAATTCTTGCGTGGAACAATTTCTGAAATTCTTGATGTTGTTGATGAGTTGCGTGGTGAAATGGTTATTGTCATGGATGGAAACCATGAAGATAAAACAAAAGCGATTGACATGAACACAATCATTGAAATGGTAAATGCATCTGTTGAAAATGGTATGAGTACAAAAGATGCAGTTAAAGATGCCGCAAAGAAGACGGGAATCAGTAAAAATCGTATTTATGATGCGGTTAACAGCAATAGAAATTAATGCTCAAATCATAGTAAAATGAACAATTTCGTTGTATGATAGTTCATGTTAGTGGAGGGAAATATTATGTTTGATAATCCTGAAATCGATAAGTTGATTATATTTGCATTGCTTGGTATGGTAGCAGTTCTTGGTATTGCGGTTATTTTCCTGGCAGTGAAAAAGAATACATATTATGTAGATGAATCTGGAAATGAAATTCCACCTGTTTCTAAAAAACAGGCACAGGCAAGAGTTCAGCAACAGCCTGTGTATGAAGAGCCTGTGATTGTAAAACAGCCAGTGGAAGAGATTGATCCAATTGAAAGTAAACTGCAGGCTTCTGCAGTGAAACCGGCAAATCCTAGAGGTATGGTTGTATCTGTCATTATCAATGGACAAGCGCAACAGGTAACACTCAATGCTTTCCCAGTACTCATTGGTAGAGACAGTTCTTCTTGCGGTTTACCAATCAGTGAACCAGCAGTTTCTAGAAGACATGCAAGATTCACATTAGAAAATGGAAATTTATATATTGAAGATGTATCTGAACATAATGGTACATTTATCAATGGCTCTAAACTTCCTCCTTTAGGAAGAAGCAAGATCAATGCTGGGGACAAAGTAAATCTTGGCAGAGCTGAAATCATTATTGATAAGATTCTATATTAAGAGCTGTATTGATTTACAGTTCTTTTTCTTTATATTGTCGCTACAAAATTGAATGAGGTGTCAAAAATTTGATTTTCAAATAACATGATGAATTGAATGAATTTCAACACATCAAACAGCTTGAGCGGCTTGAGGTACATACGATGAAAGATATCATGAAAGGTAACATTAACAAGCAAGCAGAAGAAGATACTTGATGCGTTGGGATAAAACCAAAAAGAATATCATGTGCTTGTAAAAACAATTTAAGAGCAAGTTACAGCAACCCTGCTCTTTTCAGTAGATGTATAAATTTTGACAGAAGTTGACGAATAAAAAGCGATATGAATTAGTTGATGTAGATAATTAATATGATATAATGAAAACATTTTCTGAAAGAAAAAGTTGAAAATGTTTTAGGAATAGAGGCTGGGAGTTATGAAAAAACTATTCGAAAGATTTAAATCAATGTATTGTATTTCAATTCTACTATCCATTGTTGCAAGCATATTGAATGTTACTGGCAGCTATAGACTGGGGAGTCTATTGACAGAGGAGACAATTCATTCTACGCATATTCTGCTTCGTAACATATGTATCTTGTTAGGTGTTTTTATTCTGTTTTATATTTCGAATTTTATTCTTGAAAATTTCAATTCAAAACTGAAAGCAAAGATACATAATACATTACGCAGACAGTATGCTGAAGAATTTGCACAGACAGATAATGCCAGATGGAAAGCAGAAAGCATTTCTGGTAAAGTTGCGAAGAATACAGAAGTAATCAATCAGATGGATAAGAATTTGATTGATCCTGTTTTTGATGCATTTACTGATATTTTCTCAATTGTATTTTCTTTTCTGGCATTAATTACCATACATTGGTCTGTAGGAATTGTTACGATTTTATTGTTTGCTGTTATGATGCTGCTGCCGGGACTGCTGCAAAAGGGTGTTGAAAAACACTCAATTGCTTTGAAAGAAGAAAATGAAATATTTGTATCCAGTGTAGAAGATCAGCTGCAGGGACGTATGGAATATGCAATATTCCAGAAAGAAAATATATTTGTAAGACTGATTTCTAATGCATCCAGTTGTCTGGAAAACAAAAGATATTCTTTAGATAAAGCAAGCAATGGTGTGAAATGTGTAATGGGAGTTGTTTCTTTATTCTCTCAGGTCGTATTACTTGGCCTGATTATTTATCTCTCTATTACAAAAGGTGTTGCAATTGGTGCAGTATTATCTGTTGCTTCTTTATCTGGAACATTTATGAATGCAGTTGGCAGTGTTTTATCTGATATTACCAGTATCAAAGCAAATGAACACTTAGTGGAATTGAAAGACTATACAGAAAAGACATATAGAGAAACTGCTGTTGAACCAGTAGAAGTAAAAGATTTGACTTCTGTTCAGCTCAATGATGAAAAAAGTATTTCCTATGATCATTTGTCTTTTACAATTGAACCACATGATTCTATTGCACTTTTAGGGGAAAGTGGCTGTGGAAAATCAACTCTGATCAAGACGATATTTCTGGTGGACCAGAAATATACGGGATCCATTCAATTAAACGGCATAGAAAGAAAAGAACTGCATTCTTTTGATATCTTAAAAGATGTAGCGTATCTGGATCAAACAGTTCATATCTTCAATACAAGTCTTAAGAACAATATGACTTTATATACAGATATCAAGGAAGCTGAACTTTTAGATATTATTAAACGACTGAAACTGACACATTTATATGAATCCTGCGGTGGAAATTTAAATTATCTTATCCAGGAAAATGGAAAGAATTTATCAGGTGGAGAAAAACAGAAAATTGCATTAGCAAGAGCATACGTGTCAAATAAGAAAATATTTGTATTAGATGAATCTTTGTCTGCAATAGATGCAGACAGTGCGAGAGATATCTTGAATGATTTGTTGAGTCGTAAGGATATAACACTGATTATGATTTCTCATGGAACAGAACAGTCAGTGTTAGATAGATTTACAAAAGTAATCCAACTGTAAAAATGTAACAAATGAAAATAAATTTGTATGTTATATTTCTGTAAACTGCACTTAACTTATTAAAAATACATGCATGTTTTTTTGGAGAAGATTCGTAAAGGATACGATGTTAGCGTCAGGTTAATTTAACCATTCCGGGTCAGGAGAAAATCGCCAATTTTAGTCAAAAGAAAAAAGCCAGCACA
>QQXM01000079.1 GCA_014610835.1 Erysipelotrichaceae bacterium 7770_A6 | reverse complement strand
AAAGTGGGGGTAAAGTACAAAAAGTTGGCATAAAGAAAAGAGCGCTGTTACCAACTTTTTAGAGTTTTCGACAGCGCTCCTGTAGTTAGGGGGATCGTATATGAATAAAACTACGACATTAAAACTTACTGTGATGGCATTGATGGCTGCATTGTGCTATGTTGCGTTCACATTTCTTCAAATTAAAATTCCAACACCGGTAGGATTTACATCATTTCACTTAGGAAATACATTTTGCGTATTGGCGGCTTTATTACTTGGTGGTGTTCCTGGAGGTATTGCTGGAGCAGTTGGTATGGGGATTGGAGATCTTTTAGATCCTGTATATATTACTGTTGCTCCTAAGACAATTATTTTGAAAATGGGTATTGGTGTTGTAACTGGTTTGCTTGCACATAAAATATTTCATATTCAGAATAAAGAGGGCAGTGAATTATATAAAGATGTTGTTCTATCCTGTACAGCTGGTATGATCTTCAACTTGATTGGCGAAACATTGTTGTCATATCTATATTATTTAGTTGTATTAGGAAGTGCTGAAAAGGCAGCGACATATCTTGCTGCAGCTAAATTTGTTACAACAGGAGTCAATGGTGTACTTGCAATTGTGATTGCTTCTGCTTTATACATTGCGATGTATCCAAGATTGAAAAGCAATGGCACTTTGAAAAAATTAGCGCCAAAAAATTAAACTGTGTGAAAAATCATGCAGTTTTTCTTTATGTGTATTGAAAATACATGAACTGTTTTTTTATAATATTTTCAGGTGAGAAAAATGATTTATTTAACAGGTGATACGCACGGTGGAATCGATGTTCGTAAATTACTGGATAAAAAATTTTTGAAACGAGTCAAGGAAGGTGATTATTTAATCATCTGTGGTGATTTTGGATTTATCTGGGATTATAAAAAAGAAAAAAGAAAAGAAAAAGAATGGCTAGATTTTTTTAATAATCAAAAATACACAACATTGTTTGTTGATGGAAATCATGAATGTTTTCCACGTTTGATGCAGTATCCTCAAAAACAGTGGAATGGTGGAAAAATTCATGTTATCCGTGAAAAAGTATTTCATTTAATGCGCGGACAGGTTTTTGAAATAGAAGGACAGAAGATATTCACAATGGGTGGTGCTTCTTCCCATGACCGTGGTCCTGCAGTAGGAAATGAGAAAAAAGTGATTGGCAAATCCTGGTGGCCTGAAGAAATTCCATCTCAAGATGAGTTGAATGAAGGAATCGAAAATTTAAAGCGTAATGAAAATAAAGTGGACTATATAATAACGCATTGTCTATCATCCTCAGATCAGTATGAACTTAAAGGAGATAGTTTTAAGACGGATATATTGACAGAATATTTTGAAACTCTGAAACATTCAATTTCATATCTTCATTGGTATGGTGGGCATTATCATACAAATACGGATCTTAGTGGAAATGTGTCTGAACTGTATAACCGAATTCTTGAAATTGGAGAAACAGTAGCGGCTTCACAACCAATTCCAGGTACACCGATTTATCAAAAAGGTGATCGTGTGTGTTTTCATAATCAAGGAAACTGTTATTGTGGAACAATTGTTGGAATTTATCCATGGGGAAAATCTGATGTAAAAGATCAAGCTGTTTATGACATCTCTCTAGATGATCAACAAACAATCATTCATTATGTCAAAGAAGAAGATACATTTGGGTATAGCTGTGTATAAAAAATAACCACTTCAATTTTACAGTGGTTATTTTTTATACAGCCTTTTTTCAACATCTTCTTTAAATTTAAGAAATGTTTCTTCTGAAAGATCGTGCTCGATTTTGCAGGCATCTTTTTGTGCAACTTCTTTATCTACACCTAAAAATTCAAAATAATCTGTGAGTACTTTGTGTCTTTCATAAATTCTTGTTGCAATTTCTCTTCCTGGCGGAAGTAAAATCAATGAGCCGTCATGCTTCATTTCAATATAGCCATTTTCGCGAAGCTTTTTCATAGCAACACTGACACTGGCTTTTGAAAATCCACGATCCTCTGCGATATCAACAGAATGTACGACTCCTTTTTTCTCTTCAATCATTAAAATAGATTCTAAGTAATCCTCAGCGGATTCATAAATTGGCATTGTCATATGTATTTTACCTCGTAACTATTATTGTATATGAAATTTAAAAAATGAAAAGATAAGTGCAATTCACAAATGATGAAAAATAATGATATGATATTTAACAAGAATAGTAGGAAGGTCTTTTCATGAATGTAGTTACAGATCCAGTTACAAAAGAAATGTTGATAGAAGCACTTCAGAAATTAGGTGTTTCTTCTAATCAAATACTTGAGGTACATGCTAGTTTGAGCTCTTTTCATAATGTAATTGGTGGAGCAAGAACGGTTGTAGATGCATTGATGGAATTGGCTGGAGATACTGGTACATTATTAATGCCAACACAATCATGTGATAACAGTGAACCAAGTGATTGGGAAAATCCTGCAGTTGCACCTGAGTTATACCGAACAGTTCGTGAGGCAATACCGCCATTTGATGCCAGTAAGTCAGATATCCTGTATATGGGCGCAATTGCAGAAAATTTCAGACATAGAGATGGAGTGATTATATCTAATCATCCACAGGTTTCTTATGCAGCCTGGGGAAGATATGCAAAGTTATTATGTAATAGACAATCTTTACATTTTCCTCTTGCAGAAGAATCGCCTGCAGCTAGATTATATGAATTAAAAGGAAATGTTCTTTTATTTGGCGTTGATTTTGACAAGGCAACATGCATGCATTTGGCCGAGTATCGTTGCGAAGCTCGTCCAATACAAATTCATGGTGCATGTGTTGAGGGTGAAAATGGTCCAGTGTGGAAAAAATATTTGGATTTAGATATAGACAGCGAAGTTTTTATTAAAATCAGACAAATCATGCAAAGAAAAAACATGATTAAGCAAACAACAATTGGTGGATGCAAAATCATGTATTTCTCAGCTTCTAGAGCAATTGACGAAACAACAAGCTACCTGGAAAGAACACAAGTATACGAGTTATATCGTTAATCAATCTGCCAATGATGCTGGAGGTAAAAGGATGCAATGTCCTTTGCAGCTTCCAGCATTTCTTTTTCAAAATTTCGATCAAATCGATTTTTGACTGGTGAATCCAAATCAATTTCCATAATTACTTCATCATTGACGATGACTGGAACGCATAGTTCAGAACGACTTGCGGAATCACATGCAATATGATCTTTGATTGCAAGTACATCATCAATGCGCTGTACAGTTTTGTCTCGATAGCATTTTCCACATACACCTTTTGTAAAAGGAATTGGTGAACATGCAGGTTTACCTTGGAAAGGTCCTACAACAAGTTGACCATTTTTTACAAAATAGAAGCCTGCCCAGTTTAATTCATTGTAGCCATTCATAATAACACTTGAAATATTTGCTAGAGAAGCAATCATGTCGGGATCATTTAAAAATCCTCTAATCTGTTCATTAATATATTTATTTTCCATTTGAATAATATAACATAATTATGTGAAAAAGTGTGATATACTATTTGCGTGAACAGGGGTGCACAAATGTGCTGAGACTACACCCTTATCACCTGATCTAGTTTGTACTAGCGTAGGGAGTTCAGTGTTTTTGAATTTTCTGCGCCTTCGAAATGGAGGTGTTTTTTTATGAAGAGAAGTACTACAAAGACCATTGCTTATTTAGCGCTGTATGTTGCTTTATACATTGTGCTAAAGTATGTTGGAAATTTGATTCCATTTTTACAGATGCCTAATGGCGGTTCGATTGAACTTGAGTTGATCGCAGTATTCATCTGTTCTTACCATCTTGGCTGGAAGATTGGTATTGCTGATGCAATTCTGTCATGGCTGATGACAATTGTACTTGGCTTCCCAATGTATTTTGTTCAGCCAGTTCAAATTCTGCTGGACTATGTATTGCCTCTGGTGGTATGTGGTGTTGCATCATTGTTGTGGCCAATCAAAGAAACGAGCAAGCCAGTAACAATTGTTATGGGTGTTGTATTAGCAGTTGCAAGTTTCTTTGGCATTGCGAATAGTTATTCTAATACAACAGTTGCTTATATTGCTGGTGCAGTTGTTGCTGCAGGAATGTTTGGATTCACATACTGGTATTTAAAAAACAAAAAGAAATATGGAATTGTGATCAGTATGGTTTTGAAATATATCTGTCAGCTTTTATCAGGCGTATATTTCTGGTTTCCAGAAGGAAGTGCAGCAGGAAGCACAGAAGCATGGGTGTTCTCTGCTGGATACAATTTGTGGTATAACCTTGTAACTTTGGTGGTTTGTATCATTATCGTACCAACGCTGATTGATCGATTATCATCTGCAGCAAATATTAAATTTAAAGCATAAAAGAGTAGAAGCTTTTCAATTTTGATAAGCTTCTATTTGTTTTATAGGAAGATAATAGTAAAATAATAAGGCTGTTAGAAAGAAGGTAACTATGTATCCAACACCAGGAAGTTTTGTTCATATTCAATCTTATAAACATGATGGTAGTTTACATCGTACTTGGTGTAAAGGATTTGTACTTGAAGCAGATGAAAAACATATTGTAGTCGTGACGGATCGTGCATGGGTAATTGAAAGCGATGGACGAAAATGGCTGACAAGAGAACCTGCAGTTTGTTTCTTCTACACAGATAAATGGTTTAATGTTATCTCAATGATACGTCATGCGGGCATTTATTATTACGTTAATCTTGCTTCACCATCCATTTACGATGGAGAAGCAATCCGAAATATAGATTATGATTTGGATGTAAAGCTATATCCAGATGGAGGATATCAGATTTTAGATGAAAATGAATATGCTCAGCATGCAAAAGAAATGAAATATCCAGAAAAAATCAAAAAAATCGTTGAAAAGCAAATGGATTTATTGATTGAGATGATGGATAAAGAAGAAGAACCATTTTCACAAAAATGTATCGACCATTACTATCGAATGTACTTAGAAATGTATAAAGAACAAGAATGAAAGGCAAAAATGCCTTTTTATTGTACAAAAACAGAATAAACTCTTTACAAATATGAAAAAAAGTGATACATTCTATGCACATCCAATATTTGGAGATACGCACTAGTCAACATAATTCAAACAAAAAAAAGCGAAAAAACATGTTGACAGAGGAAGCGGGAAGATGATATACTCATCGAGCACTGTTCGAAAGGGCAGTGAGGAAGTTCTTTG
>QQXM01000078.1 GCA_014610835.1 Erysipelotrichaceae bacterium 7770_A6 | reverse complement strand
ATCCTGATTATATCGTCGAAGATTTGTTTGGCTTAACAAAATGATTTTTCATTGTTTTTGAAATTTAAAAGTGATACACTAATTTCATCGTGATGAAATAAGAATAGTAGCTTATACGTATGGCTTAGAGAGACGGAGATTTGGTGAAATCCGTAGCATATTTACAAGTGAACTCACCTTATGAGTGATCGTTGCTCTGCGTTAAAGAGAAGAATGAAGTGCATATGAAATTTTCATATGAACTAAGGTGGTACCGCGTTTACAAGACGTCCTTAGATTTGGACGTCTTTTATATTTTTTCAGGAGGGTTTATGTACGATCATTTAAAAGTAGAAAAAAAATGGCAGAAGTATTGGGAAGATCATGAGACATTTAAAACAGATGTCTGGGATTTTTCAAAACCAAAGTATTACGTATTAGACATGTTTCCTTACCCAAGTGGAGTAGGACTGCATGCAGGTCATCCAGAAGGCTATACCGCAACAGATATCGTTTCGCGTATGAAGCGTATGCAGGGATATAATGTTCTGCATCCAATGGGATATGACTCTTTTGGTTTGCCAGCAGAACAGTACGCTGTACAGACAGGTAACAATCCAAATGGGTTTACACAAGAAAATATTAAAACTTTTACAAAACAGTTAAAAGAATTGGGATTTGACTATGACTGGTCAAGAATGATCGCAACTTCTAATCCTGATTTCTATCACTGGACACAGTGGATCTTCAAACAGTTATATGAAGATGGCTATGCGAAATATGTAGATATGCCTGTCAACTGGTGTGAAGAGCTTGGTACAGTATTGTCCAATGATGAAGTCATTGACGGTAAGAGTGAACGTGGTGGATATCCAGTTGTTCGTAAGAATATGAAACAATTGTGTATTGATCAGCCTGCTTTTGCAGAAAGACTTCTAGAGGGATTAAACAATATTGACTGGCCAGAATCCACAAAGGAAATGCAGCGTAACTGGATTGGTAAATCTACAGGTGTAGAAGTTGAATTTAATATCGTTGGTGGCGGTAAATTCTCTATTTTTACAACTTGTATTGAAACAATCTATGGAATCACATTCATGGTTCTTGCACCAGATGGAAAACTTGTTCAGGATTTGATGCCTCGTATCCAGAACCAGGAAGAAGTAAAGGCATATATTCAACAGACACTTTCCAAATCTGATATGGATCGTACAGAATTGAATAAAGGAAAGACTGGATGCAGACTGGAAGGAATCAAGGCAATCAACCCAGTCAATGGCAGAGAAGTAGAAGTATTTATCGGTGATTTCGTATTGGCAAACTATGGTACAGGTGCTGTTATGGCAGTACCAAGCCATGATCAGCGTGACTTTGAATATGCAAAAGCACACAACATTGATATGATTCAGGTTATTGAAGGAAGAGATGTCAGTGAATGTGCATTTGAAAAGCAGGATTATTTAGGCAAAGGATGCAAACTGATCAACTCTGAAGAATTTACTGGATTAACAGTAGAAGAAGCAAAAGTCGCAATTACCAAAAAACTTGTTGCTATGGGTATTGCTAAAGAAAAGGTCAACTATCGTTTCCGTGAATGGATTTTTGCACGTCAGCGTTACTGGGGTGAACCAGTTCCTATCGTACATTTAGATGATGGGACAGATTATGTATTGCCTGATGATGAATTACCATTGATTCTTCCTGAGCTTGAAGATTATAAGGGTCATAATGGAAAAGCGCCATTAGAAAATGCTACGGAATGGAAGAAATATGACAAGAATGGTGTTCACGGTACCCGTGAAACTTCTACAATGCCTGGTTCAGCTGGATCTAGCTGGTATTATCTGCGTTATATTGATCCAAAGAATGAAAAGCAGCTGGCAGATCCTGAACTATTGAAACACTGGATGCCAGTAGATTTATATGTTGGTGGACCTGAACATGCGGTTGGTCACTTGATGTATTCTCGTATCTGGAACAATTACTTATATGATAAAGGCATCGTTCCATGTAAAGAACCATTCCAGAAGCTTGTTCATCAAGGTATGATCTTAGGTGAGAATGGTATCAAGATGGGTAAGAGATTCCCTAAGTATGTAATTAATCCATCAGATATCGTTAAGCAGTATGGTGCAGATACACTTCGTTTATATGAAATGTTTATGGGACCATTAGAAGCAAGCAAACCTTGGTCTATGGCTGGTGTTGATGGTGCTAGAAGATGGATTGACCGTGTTTATCGTTTATTCATTGAATCTGGCAAGTTGACAGATACAAATGATGGTAAATTAGATCTCATCTATCATCAGACTGTTAAGAAGGTTACAGAAGACTATGAAGCTTTAGGTTTCAATACAGCAATTTCTCAAATGATGATCTTTATCAATGAAGCATATAAGGTAGACACTGTATACAAGCCATATGCAGAAGGAATCATCAAGATGCTTTCTTGTATTACACCTCATATCGGAGAAGAAATGTGGCAGCTGTTAGGTCATGAGGAATCTATTGCCTATGCACCATGGCCAACATATGACGAAAGCAAGCTTGAAGTTAGTAAAGTAATGATTGTTGTACAGGTGAATGGTAAAGTCAGAGGTAAGTTTGAAACTGACAAGGATGCGGATAAAGAAGCTGTTGAAAAGCAGGCACTTGCATTAGATGCAGTCCAGAAATTCTTAGCTGAAGGCGGAGTGCGCAAGGTCATTGTAATCCCTAATAAAATCGTAAATATCGTTGTAAAGTAACAAATATGGTCTCTATTAAAAGAGGCCATTTTTTGTTATAATAGTTGCGCTATGAATGAATTTAAAGTAACGATAGACACATTTGACGGTCCATTAGATCTGATGCTTCATTTAATCAAAGAAAAGCAGCTGGATTTAATGAATTTAGATATGAATGTTTTAACGGATCAATATATCGCATATTTAAATCAAATGGAAAATCTGCATTTAGAAATCGCTTCCGAGTATTTAAGCGAACTCGCGACGCTGATTGAATACAAGTCTAAAAAGATGCTTCCAGGAAAACATGAAGATCTCGATGACAGCTATGAGGAAGATCCAAAAGATCGTCTTGTTAAACGATTACTTGAATATCAGCAATTTAAAGAAGCTTCTGAAGATTTGAATGCTTTGTATGAAAGCAGACAGTTGCAATTATCTCGTCCATTATCTGATGAAGTGGATCAATGGATGAAAGAAGATGAATCTTTACCATATGAAGGAAATCCATATGATCTGATGCGTGCAATGAAACGTGTTATGATGCGTATGCGATTGTCTGTTCCACAAGAATCTACATATACTGTCAAAGAAGTTTCTATGGAAGATAGAGAATTAAAAGTGCGTGCAATGCTGGATAAGCTTCCTAAGACATTCCGCTTTGAAAATCTTTTAGAAGATGTACATGATATGCCAATGTTTATCGCAACATTTTTATCCGTTCTGGATTTAGCAAGGCAGCATACATTAGCCTTTACTGTTGATGAAAATGATGTGATATGGTTTACAAGAGGAGGAAATGCTGAATGAATGAAGATATGAATACGATAGAAAACAATCTTCCTCAGATTGAAGCAAATGAAACAGTGGAAGCTCATGAAGAAAAGAATGTGCAGCTAAGCATGGATCCTTCGATTCAAGAAGAGGAAGAAGCAAAGCTTGCACAGAAAGAAAATGATGTGAAGCTCAAAGCAATTCTGGAAGGACTGTTGTTTCTAGTTGGAGATGATGGATTAACGGTTGAACAGGCGAGTAAATCCATGGATATTTCAACCAAAAAGGCAGAACAGTTATTTGATGCACTGCAGAAGGATTATGTAGATGATTCCAGGGGCTTTGAAATTGAAAGATATGGAAGTCGCTATCGTTTTCTCTCAAAGGCATTTGTGCATGAGGCAGCAAAGAAACTGTTCTCAATTGACAAGATTTCCAAGCTGTCGAATGCAGCATTGGAAACATTAGCAATCATTGCATATAAACAGCCAATTACACGTGTAGAAATTGAAGAAATCAGAGGCGTTGGTGCGGATGTAATGATTCGTAAGCTGGAAGCAAGAGGGCTGATCAAAGAAGAAGGCAGAAGTGATGCTCCAGGCAGGCCTTTCTTGTATTCCGTAACAGATGAATTTATGGATGCATTCAAATTGCTTTCATTAGATGAGCTGCCAGATCTGCCTGAATTTAATAAAGATAACAATGATGATTTGTTTCATTCATGAGGCTATGTATGAAACAGAGATATTTGTTGCATATACTTCTTTTCTCCACAATGCTTACGAGCTGCCATTCTTCTAATATAACCGACAAAAAAGAAACAGCGTATCATTGTCGAAATATCAATTATTATGATTATACAAAACCAGTACCATATACAGAAGAAGCGATTGATGCATCATATTATGCAAATACATTCTTTGCGGGAGATTCTAGAATGGGCTCACTGTATTTATATACACCATTAAAAGACTATGGTGCAGAAGTATGGTATTGTGAATCTATGAGTCTGTATCGTATTTATGATATGTTAAATCCAGATATGTTTGAACAGTTTCAAGAGAATACGTTATATTCACTTTTAACTACAACACAGAAAAAAAATATTTATATCTGGCTGGGAATTAATGAAATTCGTCAGAATGACTGGGATGGATGGAAAAATACATATGGCGAAGTCATTGATGATATTAGAAATCATGATCCAGAATGTTCGGTTTATCTGATGTCCAGCTATAAGCCTGAATACATAACAGATTTAACAGATGAAGAATTAAATCAGCAATTAGCACTTGCAAATGAAGCAATGGCATCATTAGCAAGTGAGAAACATGTATATTATTACAACACAGAAGATGGTATGATTGACGAGGCAAATAAAATCAAAGATGAATATGTCTGGGATGGATTACATCTCAATGCAGATGGTGCCAATGCACTTCTTGATTCAATTGCACATCATGTTGTAAAGGAGGAGACATATGTCAAAAAAATATGTGAGTAGCATATTACTGCTGTCACTATTAACCGGTTGCTACTGGGATGAATATCACGAAGAATCCGTAACAATCCAAAAACCTACAACGACTGTAACTCCAGAAGCTGAACAGGTGGAAGAAGCTGAAACTTCCAGCAAAGCATATGAAAAAGCAACAGAAATTGTTGAACAATTACAACTGCAGGATACAATGGACAAGCCACTTGTAGAAGGAGCAATCAAGGGTCTGTTCTTCCAGGGGAATGATTCAAAATACACAGATGCTTGTGTATACTTGTCTAATATTGCTGGAAACTCCAATACCGTTGCGGTATTTCGAACAAATAACAGTAATGATGTGAAAGCATCATTGCAAACATATCTAGAATCTGCAGAAGCGAATGCACAGGAATATTTTGGAGAAGAAGTGAATAAAATAAAAAATGCACTTTTTGATAGTAATGATAAATATGTTGTATTAGTGATTGCGGATGATATGGAACAGGCAAAAAATATAGTTGAGAAAATATTGAAATGATGAAAAAATATGTATTGGTGATTCTATCGATTGCATTTCTATGTGGATGCACAAGTAATCATGTTTCGATAAATCAGAGTGAAATGTCACAATCTGAAATGGAAACGATTCAACTTGTTTCTTCCTTAGGAATGAAAGATGAGCTTGTAGCTGTAAAAAATAGAATTGTCATTGGTATGGTATTTTCTGGAGATAAAGATGTAATTCAAGATGCATCTTTGTATCGATCATCAACAGAAGGAAATTATGATATGATTGGGGTGTTTTATCCAAATGATATGGATGCATGTCTTTCATACATTGATGATTTTCTGATTTCATTGAAAAATGAATGCAATAAAAATTATCCGGAAGAAGTATTTAAGATCAGTAATGCAATTGAAAAACATAACGATACCAAAATTATCCTTGTGGTGAGCAGTGATATAGAAAAAGCTAGACTCGAAGTTGAAAACGTTCTTGAAAATCAATAAGAAGAAAAGGAGAGGTTCTATGATTGAAAGATATTCTAGAGAAGTAATGCGAAACATTTGGACAGAGCAGGCTAAATTTCAGGCCTGGCTGGATGTTGAGGTCCTCATTGACGAAGCGTGGAGTGAACTAGGAGAAATCC
Organism: Erysipelotrichaceae bacterium 7770_A6; assembly: GCA_014610835.1. GTDB lineage: Bacteria > Bacillota_I > Bacilli_A > Erysipelotrichales > Erysipelotrichaceae > Bulleidia. Next base: position 1,309 of record QQXM01000078.1, on the reverse strand, counting down.
CTAAAGAAGATGTTGAAAAAATCAGAAAGAATGCGAAATTTGATGTAGATCGTATTCATGAAATTGAACAGATGACACGCCACGATGTTGTTGCTTTTACACGTTGTGTTTCTGAATCCTTGGGTGAAGAAAAGAAATGGGTACATTATGGTGTTACTTCAACAGACGTTGTGGATACTGCGTATGGATTAAGATACAAAAAAGCAAATGAAATCCTGAGACAGGATATTCTGGATTTCATGGAAGTCTTGAAAGAAAATGCTTTGAAATATAAAGATACGATCATGATGGGTAGAACACATGGTGTACATGCGGAAATCACTACATTTGGCATGAAGTTTGCTTTATGGTATGAAGAAATGAAGAGAAACTTAAACCGTTTTGATGAAGCAAGAAAAGATGTTGAAGCTGGTAAAATTTCTGGTGCTGTAGGTACTTTCGCAAATATCCCACCATTCGTACAGGATTATGTCTGTGAAAAGCTAGGTATTCAATCTGCGAATATTTCTACACAGATCTTACAGAGAGATAGACATGCAAACTACTTTTCTACATTAGCATTGATTGGTTCTACAATTGAACAGATGGCTACTGAAATCAGACATCTACAAAGAACAGAAGTTAGAGAAGTGGAAGAACATTTCAATAAGGGACAGAAGGGTTCTTCAGCAATGCCTCATAAGAGAAATCCTATTGGCAGTGAAAATATCTGTGGATGTGCAAGAGTATTAAGAGGATACATGGTAACTTCTTATGAAGATATTCCATTATGGCACGAAAGAGATATTTCTCATTCTTCTGCAGAAAGAATCATCGCTCCAGATGCTACGGAATTGTTAGATTACATGTTGAATCGTTTTGGAAACATCTTGAAGAATCTAACAGTTTTCCCAGAAAAGATGAAGAAAGATATCTGGCTGACAAATGGTGTTATCTTCTCTCAGAGATTTATGTTAAAGCTCATTGAAAAGGGATGGAGCAGAGAACAGGCATATGATACTGTACAGCCTCAGGCAATCAAGGCTTGGGAAAATGATCTCAATTTCAGAGATTTGATTACATCTGTTCCAGAAGTACAGAAAACATTAACACCAGAAGAAATTGAAGATTGTTTTGATCCAATGTATCACGTTAGAAACGTGGATACAATTTTCAAGAGAGTTGGTATTCTTTAATGCATAGGGCAGGTCAAATGACCTGCTTTTTTTAGATGTTCTTTAGATGATAAGATCTCATCTTTGACAGTTTAAGAAGACGAAACAGTCCGAAAATGGCTTATTTACGCCGAATTCTGACTGTTTTTGTTTTG
>QQXM01000077.1 GCA_014610835.1 Erysipelotrichaceae bacterium 7770_A6 | reverse complement strand
TTCATTGAAATAATTGCATAAATAAAAGAAAAAATGATATTTTCATACCATTTTTTACCCATTTCTATGTTAGAAGAACCTAAATTGATTTCAATTCTTAGAGAGAAGGTAAATGATAAAACCACATTACACCTGATACGTTCATTCTTAAGAGCAGGAGTAATGGAAAACGGTTTAACATCACCAACAGAAATTGGGGTGCCGCAAGGAGGTCCGCTTTCACCAATATTGTCAAATATCTATTTAGATAAATTTGATAAAGAATTAGAAGAAAGAGGATTACGATTTGTAAGATATGCCGATGACTGTGACATATTCGTCAAAAGTGAGATGAGTGCAAACAGAGTGATGAAATCAGTAACCTCATGGCTGGAAAGAAAACTGTTTCTGAAGGTCAGTGCTACTAAAACAAAGGTAGTAAGACCAAACGATAGTAATTTTCTAGGATTCACATTTTGGAAAAATAAAGACAGCTGGAAATGTAAACCTAGCAGTGACAGGAAAGTAAAGCTATACACGAAAATCAGAGAAGTACTGCAACGAAAAGCAGCAGTAGCTAGACCACTTTCTTATACATTTACAAAAGTGAATCAGATTGTTCGGGGATGGATAAACTACTTCCGCATAGGAAGCATGAAGAAGTTCATGAAAGAGTTTGGACAATGGTTGCGCCACAAGATACGTGTAGTCATAATCAAGCAGTGGAAAAAGCCAATGAGAGTCTATACGAATCTGCAGAGAATCAACAAGAGATTCAAATGCAATTTCACAGACGAAGATATATTCAAGGTGGCAAACACAAGACTTGGACTATATCGACAATGTGGATTGAATGTAATCAACTTTATCATCAGTCCAAAAGTGCTGGCCATACAAAAAGCGGAAAGACCAGGTTTAGTCAATCCGCTGGAATACTATCTAAGATAGTTGTGATTTTAATACAAATGTAGCGCCGTATACGGAACCGTACGTACGGTGCAATTATCCATAATTATGGATAATTGCACTTATCCCGAAT
>QQXM01000008.1 GCA_014610835.1 Erysipelotrichaceae bacterium 7770_A6 | reverse complement strand
TAATCGTTATCATAAACCATTATTTATTGTTGAAAATAGTCTAGGTGCACAAGATGTCGTGGAAGAAGATGGTTCCATCCACGATCCATACCGTATTGACTATCTTCGTGAAAATATCCAGTCTATAAAAGATGCTGTCTTGGAAGATGGTATTCCACTTATGGGATATACTTCCTGGGGCTGTATCGATCTTGTTTCAGCAGGAACTGGAGAAATGAAGAAGAGATATGGCTATGTATATGTAGATAGAGATAATGAAGGAAATGGAACATTAAAGAGAACGCCTAAGGATTCCTTTTACTGGTATAAGAAAGCGATTGCCAGCGATGGAGAAGATTTAAGCGACAACTAATTGATAGACCTGATGACCTGTTGTAAATACAGGAGTCAGGTCTATTTTGCATAAAAGAGAATACTTTTGCTGTTTTTCATTGTTAAACAATTGTAATTCTTTGAATTTGTTAAAAAATTATCAAATTTTTTGGATGTATACGCTTTCGTGTATGGCAATCTCTTCATTTTTTGAAATCTTAGCGTTATGATTATTTGCGAGGTAAAAATTATATGGAAAAGACATATCGTGTATTTGTGGTGAACCCAGGATCTACTTCAACTAAAGTTGCATATTTCGAAAATGAGAAATGTGTTGTTTCAAGAAGTATCTTTCACGATTCATCAAAGTTGATGACATACGAGACAATTAATGATCAGTTAGATTATCGTATGTTTGGTATCCGAAAGTTTTTGAGTGATTCTCGTATCGATCTGCATGGCATTGATGCTGTTGTTGGAAGAGGAGGTCCATGTTATGCATGTGAAAGCGGAACATATGAAGTGGACGATAAATTGATCAAAGACACTAAAGAAGTCAAAGGTCATTTCTATCATAGTTCTATGTTAGGTGTGCAGCTCGCAAAAGAAATTGCGAATCGTTATGAATGCATGTGTTTGATGGTTGATCCGCCAATCGTTGATGAATTGTGTGATCTAGCTAGAGTGACTGGTGTCAAAGATACATATCGTCGTGCAACTGCGCATACATTAAATGCAAAAGCTACAGGTCGCGTATATGCAAAGGAAATTGGCAAAAAGTATGAAGATCTGAATTTGATTATTGCACATATTGATGGAGGAATCTCTATTACTGCACATGATCATGGAAGAATGATCGATGGTAATGATGCTGGTGGTGGTGAAGGTCCATTTACACCAACACGTATGGGATCTATGGCAGTGACAGATGTATTAGATTATCTGTTTGATAAAGATCCGAAAGAAGTTAGAGCACTTTGCTCCCAGCGAGGTGGATTGTCCAGCTGGTTTGGCACTTCTGATTCCTCTAAAATCTATTATGAAATGATTCGTAGAGGAGATAAAAAAGCTGAAAGAGTCTGGAATGCGATGATCTATCAGTGCTCTAAGTGGATTGCGATGATGTCTGCTCCATTAAAGGGTAAAGTAGATGCAATTCTTTTGACAGGCGGACTATTAAGAATTCCAGGCGTTATTGATACAATTACAGAAGATGTTGGATGGATTGCACCTGTCAAGGCATATCCTGGTGAATTTGAACATGAAGCAATGGCATATGCTGCTTTACGTGTTCTAAGAGGGGAAGAAAAACCTAAGAAGTATACAGGTAAGCCTGTATGGACTGGTTTTGATGATTAAGTGATGTGTAAAAGCATCACTTTTTTTGATATTATAAGTTTATGAAAAAATTTTGGATCATATTATGTTGTATATTTCTTGTGGGATGTACAAGTACAAAATCTGATATGTCTCAATATGAGAATTTTCATGATGAAGATCATGTGTTCTATGACATGACAGTCAAAGAATTGCAATCCAAAATGCAAAATAAAGAAACACTGACAGTGTATTTTGGCTTTGCAAAGTGCCCATCATGCATTGAAGCAATGCCTGTATTGAATGACGTCGCAAAAGAAAATCATGCAGAAGTTGCATATATCAATACAAGAAAAAATGCTGCGTGGCAAAGTAATATGGATATGAAAGATTATGATGTTGTAGTGAATCTGTTTGGTCAATACCTGCAATACGATGATGATGGCAAGAAACATCTATATACACCACATGTTTTCTTTATCAAAGATGGCGATGTTGTATATGAAGTAGAAGGTTTGAATGAACAGTTAAAGGAAAACTATGAGAAAGGATTTGCATTGGAATATGAATAACATAACAGTAAATCAAATGAATGAACATGTATATCGCATTAATGAAAAAGATGAAAATGGGCTGAATGTCGATTGTTATCTAGTGCTGGGAAATCAAAAAGCAGCTTTGATTGATACATTACAAGAGGAAGAAAATCTCTATGATATCGTAAAAGAAATTACTTCTTTACCACTCATTGTTTTATTGACACATGCGCATCCAGATCACGCAGGAAAGGCATGTCAAAAACTGATTGCGAAGCATGTACCAGTCTATATGCAGAAAGAAGATCAATCATTACTGGATCTGTTTGTAAATGATGATTGGAAAAATGAAATTACTTTGATTGAAGGAAATGAAGTATTTGATCTAGGTGAATATACATTGAAGACACTTCGTGTTCCTGGTCATACAAAAGGTTCACTGGTATTTCTAAATGAAGAACATGAAGAAGGATTTACTGGTGATGCAATTGGATCTGGCGGATTCTGGATGCAATTAGATCATTGCCTGCCATTACATGAATACAAAAAGAATGTAGAACATCTTTATGACATTCTACATTCCTATACGCATTTACAATTATTCTTTGGGCATAGTGAGCAATCCAATGAAATTCAAAATATCCAGTACATCAAGGATAATATGGAAGCTACAGATAAAATCATACAAGGAGAATTAACTTCTCCTGTAAAAACAATGTGTGTTGGTGGCAGTGAAATTCCTTACTGCAGTATTTCATATGGATTGATCTACGATTATTGTTATAATCCAGAAAATCTCTAGTCTAATGCACTGTTTCCTTCTACATTACTTGGACCAAATCCATATGGAAGCAGTGTGTTTAAATCTTCTTCAATAAAATCATCTTCACTTTTCGCCATGATGACATTGAGATCTTTACCACCAAATTCAAATAATGCCTGTCTGCAGACACCACAAGGGGAAGTAATCTGTTCATTTACTTCTCCTTCTTTACTTCCTACGATGGCAATATCCGTAAATTCATGAACACCTTGAGAAACGGCTTTGAATAAAGCTGTTCTTTCTGCACAGATTGTGGGTGTAAAGGAGGCGTTTTCAATGTTGCAGCCTGTAAATATCGTGCCATCTTTTGCACGCAGTGCAGCTCCAACCTGAAAGTGACTATATGGCGTATATGCAAATTTTCTTGCCGCAAATGCCATTCGTATGAGATCTTTTTTCTCTTCTAATGTTAATTTTGTACTCATCATTCATATCTCCTATCCATATTATACATGAATCTTAAAAAAGAAAATCATGTATAATTGTTGTGCTTGGAGAATTTAAAATATGATTTTATCTTTAGAAAATGTGAGTTATAAATATGCGGTGACACCAATATTGTCACATGTAAATTTTGTGGTAAATGAAAATGATAAATGGGGTATTGTTGGTTTAAATGGTGCTGGAAAAAGTACATTGTTGAAGTTAATGGCGCAGGTTGAACTGCCAGATGAAGGAAATGTAAATGTACTTAAGAAATATAAGATTTCCTATTGTCCGCAGACAATGGAATTCAAAAGCAATCAGACAGTCTATGATACTGTATTATCTCATCTAGAAGAATCTGTAGAAGAATATGAAATCAAGGCAATCTTGAATAAACTTGGATTAACAGACTATACAAAGAATATTGATGTTTGTTCTGGTGGAGAAAAAAAACGTGTTGCCTTAGCAATTTCTCTGATTCGAAAAGCAGATCTGTATCTCTTGGATGAGCCTACAAACCACCTTGATCAGGATATGATCGTATGGCTGGAAAAATATCTTGCTAGAGTATCGAAAGCTGTTGTACTTGTTACGCATGATCGTTACTTTCTAACACGTATTACAAATCATATCGTTGAAGTAGATCAAGGTAATCTTTATACGTATGTTGGTAACTATGCAGATTATCTTGAACAGAAAGAAATGCGTTATCAACAGGCGCTGAGTGCAGAACATAAAAGACAGCGATTTCTGAAAACGGAAATTGAATGGATCAGAGCAGGTGCACAGGCAAGAAGCACAAAGCAGAAGGGTAGAATTGAAAGATTCAACAAGATTGCCGCAATGGAAGATATGAAGCTCAAAGATACACTAGAGTTAAAATCTGCAGCTTCCAGACTTGGAAATAAAACAATTATCATTGATGATATTTCAAAGGCATATGATGGAAGACAGCTTTTTTCTCATTTTTCCTATACATTAATGAGAATGGATCGTGTTGGAATCATTGGCAACAATGGCTGTGGAAAAAGTACACTATTGAAAATTATCATGCATAAGATCCAGCCAGATACCGGCAGTGTTACGATTGGGGAAACAGTAAAGATTGGCTACTTTGCGCAAATGAATGAAGTATTTGAGGAAAATCAGAGAGTCATTGACTATATCAAAGAATTTGGTGAAATTGTCTATACGGCAGAACATGAAGCCATTTCTGCTTCTCAGATGCTGGAAAGATTCTTGTTTTTCAAAGAAGATCAGTATAAACCAATCAGTAAATGTTCCGGTGGTGAAAAAAGAAGACTGTATTTATGTTCAATTTTGATGCAGGCACCAAATATCCTTGTTTTAGATGAACCTACAAATGATCTGGATACAGAAACATTAACAATTCTAGAAGATTATCTGGAGCAGTTTAAAGGTGCTGTGATCGTGGTGAGCCATGATCGTTATTTTCTGGATAAAGTTGCGGATCGTCTGTTTGTATTTGAAGATGGAAATATTTCTATTCAGCAGACAACATATTCTGATTATCTTGAGAATAAAGAAAAGAAAGAACATGGCAAACAGGAAACGGTACAAAGAAAAAAAGAACGTCCAGCAAATCGTCTGACTTACATGGAGAAAAAAGAATTGGCAGAGCTGGAAAAGAAAATGCCCGTTTTAGAAGAGCAAGTCAAAAATCTAGAAGATACATTGAATACATTATCGGATTATGAAGAAATCAAGAAAGTTTCTGATGCGCTGGAAGAAAAAAGAAATGTTTTGGAAGAAAGTGAAATGCGCTGGATGGAACTTAGCGAAAAGATGGAAGGGTAATGTAGTATACTGTAAGTAAAGATGGAGACGTTACTATGAAAAGATTATTGAATTGTATGACAAGCGACATGGTCGCAATGAATGGAGAGCAATTGAAATTATCCATTCTAGCTTCTGAAGGAAGAACTGTAATGACAGAGACAGTTGTTTCAACGCAACCATTACTTGGTGATTTGACAAATGCTGAACTTGCCGTATCTTTTGGCAGTGACATGGTTTTGTTGAATGGATTTGACTGCAATCATCCAGTGATTCAGGGATTGCCTGCTTGTGAGGAACCGGTTAAAAAGCTGAAAGAACTTGTTGGTAGACCTGTTGGATGCAACCTGGAACCCGTTGACTTGGAAGCAGATATGCTGGAAGAAAGACATGTGATTGCTGAAGGCAGACAGGCAACTGTTGAAACATTCAAGAAAGCACAGGAATTGGGATTGGATTTCATCTGCTTGACAGGTAATCCTGGGGTTGGTGTTTCTAACCGTTCTATTGCTGAAGCAATCGTAGAAGCTAAGAAGTATTTCAATGGTTTGATTATTGCGGGAAAGATGCATGGTGCTGGCGTGAATGAACCTGTTGTTGATTTAGATGCAATCAAGGAATTTATTGATGCTGGTGCAGATGTAATTTTGATGCCTGCAGTGAATACTGTTCCTGGCTTATCTGAAGCAACAGTCACAGAAGCCTGTGAATATATCCATGCACACAATGCATTGGCTTTATCCGCAATTGGTACAAGCCAGGAAGGTGCTGATTGTGAAACGGTCAGAGAAATTGCAATTGTGAATAAGAGATGCGGTGTTGATATTCAGCATATTGGTGATGCTGGATGGTGTGGAGTTGCTTTGCCAGAAAATATCATGACATTAAGCGTTGCGATTCGCGGCAAGAGATGGACATACCGCAAGATGGCTGCTTCTATCAATCGTTAAAGGTGAACAATTCATAAAAAAGAGAGAAAAGTTTTTCTCTCTTTTTGTATGGATTTATGCGATTGCTGCATCTAATGCAATCTTCATCATGTCTGTAAATGACTGTTCTCTTTGTTCTGGTGTTGTTTCTTCTGGAGAAACGAATGAGTCAGAAATTGTAACAATACATGCGGCGTGTTTTCCTAATACTTTAGCATTTGAGAATAATGCAAAGCTTTCCATTTCTACAGCGAGACAGCCTTTTTCTTCAACTGTCTTTAAATAATCTTTGCTTTCTCTATAGAAAACATCTGAAGAGTGGAGACATCCAACATGTGTTTCAATACCAAGATTCTTAGCAGAAGCAATAATCTTTGCATTTAATTCTTCACTTGGATATTGAATATCAGAAGTGTTTCCACACTGCTCCTTTGCGTATGTAGATTCAGAATATGCACTATCCGCAACTACAACATCGAATAGCTTTAAATCAGCAGAATATGCACCTGCAGAACCTACACGAATGATATTTTCTACATCATAGAACTTAAATAATTCATAGGAATAAATACCAATGGATGGCATACCCATGCCACTGGCCATAACAGTTACTGGTGTTCCTTTCCATGTACCTGTGTATCCCTGAATCCCTCTAACGTTATTGACAAGTTTTGCATCTTCTAAGAAGTTTTCAGCGATGAATTTTGCACGAAGTGGATCTCCAGGCATTAATACTGTTTTTGCGATATCCTTGATATCTGCACTATTATGTGGCGTTGACATACAAATAATCCTCCTGTTATGTATCCATTATATCAAAAAATGGTTCTCAATTGAGAACCATTATGCTTTGCATCCTTTGCTTCCTTTTGCACTGTTTGCACTATATGTAGATAACAGGTTTGTATCATAAGAGAATGTCATTTTACTTCTCTTTCTTTCTCTTTCTAATGCAAGATTGACTAAGTTATCCATGAGTTCTCTAAAGGACATGCCTTCTTCTTTCCATAGATAGAAAGCTAAAGAACCAGGGATTGTGTTGATTTCATTAACATAGACTTTCTTTGTTTCCTGATCCATCATGAAGTCAATACGACAAACACCAGCTGCACCAAGTACTTTAAATGTTTTTAAAGCAAGGGACTGTACGAGTTTTGTCTGTTCTTCACTGATAGGTGCAGGTACGATTCTTGCGGTAGAAGCCATACCACTGGATTTGCTTCCTGCTTTACTGCTTGATTTACCACCACCCTGGTATTTATCTTTATAGCTGAGCAGTTCATCTCCAGAAACAGAACCAACCTGTTCAATGACACTTGCACGTGCATTTGCACCATCGCCTAAAACAGAACAGTTCAATTCCACCATTGGCTTGACAACTTTTTCTGTAATGACTTTTTCATCATATTGACGTGCATCTTCAAAACATTCCAGATACTCTTCATCGTTATGTGCGATTGCAATACCAACAGAAGAGCCAGTTCTTGCTGGCTTTAAGATAACAGGGTAGATGAGTTTATGAACTTTTTCTAGAATTTCATCTTTTCTTTCATCCATTTCATTTCCATATACCCAGAACCAGTTTGTAACAGGTAAATCATTATCTGCCAGAATATGCTTCTGTAATACTTTGTCCTGTCCAACTGCTGCACCATATAGATCACATCCAGCATATGGCAGCTTTAACATTTCAAAGAAACCTTGAATTGTTCCATCTTCACCATTTGTTCCATGCATGACTGGAATTGCAACGTCAATTGTTCCTAATTCTTTTTTGGAAAATAAAGAAGTTTTAACAGGTTTGATGGCAACTTTGTTATCTTCAAGTACAAGAGATACCTGTGTGAGCTTTTCTTGTAGTGCCTTGAGATCTGTATAGTTGTTCATATCCCAAAGATCTTCTCCAACATATAATTTTCTGCCTTTTGTTATATATACAGGAATAACATTATATTTATTCTTATCTAATGCTTCCATTGCCTGGTGTGCAGAAATAATGCTGACTTCATGTTCAACAGATTCTCCACCAAAAAATACACCTACATTCAGTTTCATAAAAAACCTCCAACATATCTATTATAGCAGTATTTCAGTATCATGACAGTATTCAAAAATTGTAGATGGTAATACGAAGTGGAAAATGTAAAATATAAACGGAGGCATTTATATGAAAAGAACACTTGTTTTATCTGGCGGTGGTACAAAAGGAATTTATGAATTTGGTGTATTGCAGGCACTGAAAGAAATTGGTGAAGATCACTTCGATAAAGTGATTGGTGTATCTGTTGGATCTTTAAATGCTGCGATGATCGTACAGAATGATTTAGAGAAGCTGGAAAATATGTATATGCATTTATCTAGTGATAAGATCGTGAATGGATTTGTTCCAACAGATATGTCATTCAAAACATTATTGAATGAAAGAGAGGAGTTTTTCTCTCAACTGCATTACTATATGAAAGAACATGGAATTGATATTAGTCCGTTCTATGATTTTGTACATTATTATTATGATCCAAAGAAATTCTTTGAGAGTAAAATGGATTTTTCTTGTGTTGCTGCGACAAAGAAAGATCATGAAGGTGTATTTGTAACAAAGGAAATGATGAAAGAACATGGAGAAGACTGGCTGATTGCTTCTTGTTCTGCGTATCCTGCTTTTCCTGTAAAAGAAATTGATGGCAATGAATATGTGGATGGTGGATATTATGATAACTGCCCAATTGATTATGCGTTGCGTGATGGTGCAGATGAAGTTGTTGCGATAGAAATGGGACCGCAGACCCTTCATCCACTGTATGAGAATCATGCGATGATTCACATGATTCATCCAAAAGCACCATTGTATGATTTCTTATGCTTTGATCATGAAAAGATGGAGAAAGCAAAGAAACTTGGCTATAACGATACAATGAAGCACTATAAGAGATATTATGGATTCCGTTATACATTTGAACGTTTTCCACTTCCTGTATATTTTCATGAATATATTCGTGAATTTCTGATTACAGAAATGGATATTAAAAATGCAACGTCAATCAATGAAAAATTACGTTCAGAACATGTGATTACAGATCGATTGATGGAGCGTATGAATATATCTCGCTTGACGGATCGTTTATACTTTTATGGTATGCTTGATGCATTAATGGAATTGTGTGAAATGGATGACGCGAAGGTGTATACAATGAAAGAAGCAAGACATACGATTCTTGCATCTTTTGCACCATGTGCGTATGAAGACTATCCATACAAGCCTTCACGTTCACCGGGTGAATTTGTTTCGTATGTTTCTACATTGGATAAAAAAGCAATTGTCATGTTGATTCTGCATGCATTATTTTATCCTGATCATGAATTGATCAGTGAGAATGTGAGAAATACAATTTATCCATTTGAAAGTGCACTCGCTAAATTCGTATATATTATGATGAAACACATATAAGGAGTACTATGAAAGCAATCGCAAAGTTTGAAAAAGTATCATATGAACAGTTTGAAAAAGACTGGGAAAAGAATATGGGTGGAAGTAAAGAAGAAATCAAGGCAATCTATGATTCGATTAAGCTTCCGCATCGTGCTACAAAGCAGTCAGCAGGATATGATTTTTATGCACCTGTAGATATTACAATGGATCCAGAAGATGTTAGGCTCATTCCTACAGGAATTCGTGCTAAAATAGACGATGGGTATGTTTTGATGCTGTATCCAAGAAGTTCTCTTGGTTTTAAGTATCGCATGCAACTGAACAATACAGTGGGTGTCATTGATGCTGATTATTACAATGCAGACAATGAAGGTCATATCATGTGTAAATTTATGAATGATTCTAGAGATGATAAACACTTATTGATTGAAAAAGGACAAGGTATGGTCCAGGGAATCTTTATGTCATTTGGAGTCACAGTGGATGATGATGCAAATGATGAAAGAACAGGCGGTATTGGATCTACCACAAAATAGAAAGAAGATAGACATATGATTGATGAAAAAAGATGGCAGGAAATCGATGAAAAAGAACCAATTCCTTCTCATATTCTTGAAAGAATGGAATATTTGAGAAAGAAACATAAAGATGTGATTGATGATGAATGGATCAAACGTCCATCACAGATTGAAGGTATCAGAAAAGCTGGCGAAATCAATACAGGTGTTTTAGATGAAGTTGGAAAATTAATTCATGAAGGCATGAGTACACAGGATATTGATGATATTGTTTCGAAGTATACAGCAGAACATGGTGGAATCTGTGCACCTTTGAACTATGAAGGTTTCCCTAAGAGTGTATGTACTTCCATCAATGGTGAAGTATGTCATGGGATTCCCGCAAGACACAGAAAACTTAGAAATGGTGATATTATCAATGTTGATTGTACAACAATTTTAGATGGCTACTATGCGGATGCTTCTAGAATGTTTATGATTGGTAATGTATCTGAAGAAAGAAGAAAACTTGTTGAAGAAACAAAGAAATGTCTTGAAATTGGCATGCAGGCTGCACAGCCATGGGCACATGTAGGAGATATTGGATATGCAATTGCAAAGTATGCACATTCCAAAGGATATTCTGTTGTTAGAGAACTTGGTGGACATGGCGTGGGGATTGACTTCCATGAAGATCCATTTGTTGCACATGTTGGTTCAAAAGGAAAAGGCATGGTTCTTGTTCCTGGCATGATCATCACAATTGAACCGATGATCAATGCTGGAAAAGCTGCAGTAGAAATTGATCCATATAATAACTGGACAATCTATACAAGAGATGGCTCTGATTCTGCACAATGGGAACATACAATTCTTATTACAGAAGATGGAAATGAAATCTTGACATACTAATCAAAGAAATCTTAGAGATATCAATCTTTAAGGTTTTTTTTGTGCTATATTTGTTAGAATATTGATTAGAGGGTATATAAAAAATTTTATGAATGAGAAAATATATGTAACAGGACATAGACATCCTGATTCTGATGCAATCTGTGCAGCGATTACCTATGCTGATCTTTTGAATCATTTAGGTAAAACAGCAGTTGCATGCAGACAAGGTCCATTGAATGAAGAAACTAAGTTTATTTTGAAAAGATTTGGACTTGAAAATCCTTTGTTGATGACGGATGCACGTGCAAAGATCCGTGATATAGAAATTGATACGCCTACAATCATACAGAAAAATGAAACAGTACATCATGCATGGCATTTGATGCTGCAGACACAGAACCGCTCATTGGAAGTATATGATGAAAATGGTAAGCTTTGCGGTATCTGTACAACGAGTAATCTTGCAAGTGTTCGTCTGCATCCAGATACAGACCTTGTTACGTTAATGTCAACGGCTTCTTTAGACAATATTGCACGGACTGTTGGTGGAAATATTATTTATGAACCAGAGCATTTTAAGACAAATGGTGTGATTCATATCATTACATTAGAGCGTGAAGATATGGATTATTATGTGCTGGAAGATGGTATTTCTATTGTTTCCAATGGTGATGAAAAACATCGTATGGTCATTGAAAGAGGATGCAAGTGTCTAGTAATTACATGTGGTATGAAAGCATCTAAAGATACAATTGCTTTAGCAAAGAAAAAGGGATGTGCAATCATTGAAACAATCAATGATACGATGAATACTGCAAGAGTTATTACAGAAAGCTACAGTGTTGATCAAATCATGACAACAGACATCATTACATTTAATGAAAATGAATATGTTGAAGATGTTGCGATGAAGATGAGACATTCACGTGTACGTTCTTATCCTGTTTTAAATGATGCAGGAGAAGTCGTTGGTGCAATTTCTCGATACCATACAAGAAACTATCAGAAACTGAAGGTTGCCTTGGTTGACCATAGTGCAGTGAACCAGACATTCCAGAATATTGATATGGCTGAAATTGTTGCCATTGTTGACCACCATCATATCGGCAACATTCAAACACAGATGCCAATTGAATATCGCAATCATAAATGTGGAAGTACATGTACGATCATTGCTTCTTTGTATAAAGAAAATGGCTTGCTTCCAGATCGTACAATGAGTGGACTGTTGATGTCAGCAATCCTCTCTGATACATTGAACTTTAAATCTGCAACGACAAAACAGGAAGATCGTGATACTGTGAAGTGGCTTGCAGAAATTGCAGGAATCGATGATGTAGAAATGTATGCAAGAGAAATGCTTGGTGCTTCTATTTCGTTGAAAGATGCAACACCACATGAAATCTTGACACGAGACTTGAAAAACTACCAGATCGGAAAATTCCATTTTGCGATTGGTCAGACAAACTACTCTAGACAAGATGAAGTACAGAAGATCCTTCCACAATTTCTTGAGAATATGGAAAAAGAACAACAGGAAAACAAGCTGGATATCATGGTTATGTTATTCACGGATGTTATGGGAAATGGATCCATGTTCTATTACTATGGACCTATGGCACATGTTGTTGCTTCTGTAATTGAAACAACATTTGATGATCATTCAGGCTTTGATCCAAATATCATTTCTAGAAAGCAGCAGTTAATGCCGAAACTTTCTGAAGTATTATTGAATCTATAAGAGGACTTCCCATGGGAAGTCTTTTTGTTTTATGGTAAAATAGTGGAACTTATGATAGATATTTGTTTGTTAGGAACTGGTGGGACTGTTCCACTTCCAAATCGTTTTTTAACGAGTTTGCTTGTGAGATGGAATGGTCATGAAATACTTGTTGACTGTGGAGAAGGAACACAGATTGCATTGAATGCCAAGACATTGTCTTGTCGACATATTGATGCGATATTTTTAACGCATTTTCATGCGGATCATACAGCAGGACTTCCTGGGTTATTATTATCCATGGCAAAAGCAGATCGAACAGAACCAATTACAATCTATGGTCCAAAGGGGCTGGAAGACTTATTAAAAGGTGTTTTATTGATTGCTAGATATGTTCCATTTGAAATTAAATTTGTGGAATATGAACAGAAAGAAAATATATACGAAATTGATGGTTTAAAGATTACATCTTTTTCTGTTAGACATTCTGTTCCATGTTTCAGCTTTTCCTTTGATTATGCGCGTAGTCCTAAATTTGATCGTGAAAAAGCAGAAAGAAATAATGTTCCTATGAAAGCCTGGGGACGTCTGCAAAAAAATGATTCTGTTGAAATCGATGGCGTTACATATACTTCTGACATGGTTTTAGCAGAAGAAAGAAAAGGAATTCATTTCCTGTATACAACAGATACGCGACCTACGGAATCGATTAGAAAGTATGCACAGGATGCAGATCTGATGATTGCGGAAGGTATGTATGGTGATGAAGAAAAGAAAGAAAAATCAAAACTGAATAAGCATATGATGATGCAGGAGAGTGCAGAAATTGCGAAAAATGCGAATGTTAAGCAATTATGGTTTACCCATTATTCTCCAAGTATGCATGATCCATGGATCTATGAAGAAATGGTTCAACAGCTTTTCCCGCAGGCAGTCATCAGCAAGGATGGGGAGAGAATCGATTTATCTTTCAGTGAGGAATAATCTATGTTTGATGTAGTGATCAATCCAGCAGCAGCTTCCGGCAGAGTGAAAAAGGTTTGGCTACGTACAATTGAGCCAATTTTTCAGGCTGCAAATGTAGACTACAATGTTCATTTTTCAACATTGGAATATAACATTCCAGAAATTATGAGAGATCTGACTTCAACACATGAAAAAAGAAACATCATTGTTGTTGGAGGGGATGGAACAATGAATCTGGCAGTGAATGGTATTGTTGATTTTGAGAATACTAGAATTGGCTATATTCCTTGCGGCAGTGCGAACGATCTAGCGAAAGGACTGCATATTTCAAAAGATTTAGAAACCTGTACAAAACAGATTCTACAAGGAAAAGTACATCGCTGTATGGATGTTGGAGAAGTTGTATATCTGAATCAAGAAAATATTTTACAGAAAGAAGAAACAAGTGAAGATGGTTATGTACATCATCGCTTCAATATTTCCAGCGGTATTGGTTTTGATGCACATATTTGTGAAGAAGCACAGATTTCTAAAGCTAAGAAAATCCTGAATAAAATATATTTAGGAAAGCTTGTATATATTATGACTGCGATTCGTATCATTGCTTCAACAAAACGGATTCCATCTACTATCATCGCAGATGGAAAAGAATATGCATTTCCAGCGCTACTGTTTTCTGTATGTATGAATACAAAATATGAGGGTGGAGGATTCCAGTTTTGTCCACATGCTGAAAGTGATGATGGTTTATTAGATGTATGTGTTGGCAATCACTTATCTCAATTTGATTTCTTCCGTATCTTTCCGTATGCATATTCTGGAAAACATCTGAAATTTAAAGGTGTAACGGAAATGAAAGCAAAGGAAATTGAGATCAAAGTAGAAAAACCAATGTGGGTACATACGGATGGAGAAGTGAATTGTCAATCAACGCATATTCAAATTCATCTTCTTAAAGAAAAATTACAAATGCTAAATTAAAAGGGATTCGCTGGAATCCCTTTTATCATGGTGTGCTCGACGGAGTTCGAATCCGCAACCTTCGGCTTCGGAGGCCAACACTCTATCCAATTGAGCTACGAGCACAAAACCAAATATTATTTTACAGCTTGTGATAGAATATTTCCATGGATAAAAACATAGAACAAATTAAATTGATCGTTGTAGATATTGATAACACGATCCTTCCGGCAGGGAAATATGAAATTTCTGCACGTTTGAAAGAAGACTTTCATAAGGCATTAGATCAAGGTATCAAAGTGATGGTAAATACTGGCAGACACTATACATTTTTACCACCATCTTTATTTCGTGATCTTCCAATGGATCTGATTGGAACAATCAATGGTGCCTGCTTAGTAGATCATGATGGAAATACAATTGAGAAGCATCCAATGAAGAAGGAGGATATGGATGCAATTACTGATATTTGTATTAAGCATGATATTGGACTGGGTTTTAAATTTGAAGATCGTATTGTAACGTATGCAAATCATCAGAAGTTTGTTGATGGCTACATAAAAAAAGATACACCATGGGATCATACTGTGATTGATGATACAAAAGAAAGAAAACATCACTTAGAACATGGATTGCCTCTTGGTACATTTTTGATTGGAGATGAATCTATCATTGATCGTTTTTCTGCTACACTTCCAGATTTGAAGTTTGCATGGTCTTATAAAGATGGCTATGACGTATTCCTGAAAGATATTAACAAGTCTATTTCTGTCAATCGTGCATTAAAAGAATATGGTTTAACATGGGATAATGTCATTGCTTTTGGTGATGCGGGAAATGATACACCATTTATTGAACCTGCCTATATTGGTGTTGCTTTAGGAAATGCGAAGGATGATGTTCAAAAGCATGCAGATATTGTTGCACCAGCTTGTATAGATGATGGTGTTGCGGTTGTACTGGAACAATTAGGTATTGTAAAATAATGTAAATTAATTCTTGCGTGATTTGTAAAATTTACAAATGATAAATCACATTGATTGACATTTGTTTTCTTGCGTATTAATTTATAGTTGTTAAAAGTACTGACGAGAAAGGAGAGAGACTTATGAAAAACAATGTTGCTGTGTTAAATTGCTGTTGTTGTTTTAATTCAGGCTCTCGGATTTCTCATGCAGAGTTGTTTTAAACAACACATATAAGCTGTTAGAGTAAATATGACCGAGAGATATATTGATCCTCGGTCTTTTTCTTATTTGTTTCAGGATCAATATATCTAGTATGTTGGTACTTGAAACGTGTAAGAAAAGAGGAATAAATGATGAAAAACATTAAAACATCCGTTACAGAACTAATTGGACATACATCAATGATGGAGTTGACACACATTGAAAAAGAATTGGGTTTACAGGCAAAAATCATTGCAAAGCTTGAATATTTCAATGCTACTGGATCTGTAAAAGACAGAATTGCGAAAAAAATGATCGAAGATGCAGAAGAAAAAGAAATATTGAAACAAGGCTCTGTTATCATTGAACCAACTTCTGGAAATACTGGTATTGGACTTGCTTCTGTCGGTACAAGTAAAGGCTATCGCGTCATTATTGTAATGCCAGAGACAATGTCTGTTGAAAGAAGAAAACTGATGAAAGCGTATGGTGCTGAACTTGTTTTATCAGATGGATCTAAAGGAATGAAGGGCGCAATTGAAAAAGCAAATGAAATTGCGAAGGAAACAGAAGGTGCATGGATTGCTGGACAGTTTGATAATGAAGCTAACTGGAAAGCACATTATGAAACAACTGGTCCAGAAATCTATGCAGATACGGATGGGAATGTGGATTACTTCGTTGCTGGAGTTGGAACTGGCGGAACAATTACAGGGACAGGCAAATATCTGAAGGAAAAGATCAAAGATCTGAAAGTGATTGCGATTGAACCGGATTCTTCTGCAGTATTGTCTGGTGAAAAGGCTGGCGCGCATAAGATTCAGGGAATTGGTGCAGGATTTGTTCCAAAGGTATTGGATACAGATATTTATGATGCAATTGTTCGTGTGAAAAATGAAGATGCATTTACAACAGGAAGACTGGTTGGTCACAAGGAAGGTGTACTTGTAGGAATTTCCAGTGGTGCAGCAGTGTATGCTGCAATTGAACTTGCGAAGAAAGAAGAAAACAAAGGAAAGACAATTGTTGTATTGCTTCCAGACAGTGGAGATCGATATTTGTCAACGGATTTATTTGGAGAATGAAATGAGTGGAAATCGTAATGTATTGAATGAATTAAATCTGATTAAAAATGATAAACAGATATTGCCTGAAAGAAGAAGGATCATTTCTATCATCAAGCTTTCACAGGTTGTTCTGTTTCCTGATTTTTATCACTACTCTGATCTTTCACAAGAAGAAGCATGTATTGAACTGGAACAGGCATTACGGTATGAAATTCGAACATGTTTAGCTTTTGATCATAGAAGTACTGCACAGGTAGATGAACTGACAGATACGTTTCTTAACTGTCTGCCTTTAATCAAGAAGAAACTATTAACAGATATTCAGGCAATCTATGATGGCGATCCAGCAGCGAAAAGCAAAGCAGAGGTGCTGTTATGCTATCCTGGTTTCTATGCGACGAATATTTATCGTATCGCACATGAATTATACCGTTTATCAATTCCATATATTCCTCGTATCATGAGTGAATATGCACATGAAAAAACAGGAATTGATATTAATCCAGGTGCAGTGATTGATGAATATTTCTGCATTGATCATGGAACTGGAATCGTCATTGGAGAAACAGCAACGATTGGTCATCACGTAAAACTGTATCAAGGTGTGACAATTGGGGCAAAAAGCTTTGATCTGGATGAAAATGGAAATCCATTAAAGTCTGGAAAACGTCATCCAGATATTGGGAATTATGTTGTGATCTATGCGAATGCTACGATTTTAGGTGGTAATACGGTCGTTGGCAGTCACAGTATTATTGGTGGGAATACATGGCTATTACATTCTGTGGAAGAAGGATCAAAAATCTATTATAGATAAGAAAAAGGACAAAATAAACTGTTCGTTCAGTATTTGACAAGGATGATTCTTTCTTGTTACAAGGCAAAAGTACAGTTTACGCTCGAAGTGGAAATTAAAAACAAGGGATGCAGATTGCATCCCTTTAGTCTTTGTGATCTTCTGGCATTTTCTGAAAGAAATGAATGATAAATGGAAGGGTAATAATAGAAGCAATGATTTCAGAAATGGATTGTGCTGTTTCTAGACCATTCAGTCCAAAGCATGCATTCAGGATAACAATACATGGAATGAGGGATAAGCCAGAGCGCAGTGCTGCTAAAAAAGAAGCAACTTTTGCTTTTCCGATGGATTGAAACAGCATATTTCCATACATTGTAATTGGCATCAATATGAGTGAAATGGAATACCAGTGTAGTGTTCTAACACCAATTTTGATGACTTCTGGATCATCTCTGAAAATAGATACGAGTGAAGAAGTATTGAAAAATGAAAATATGGACAAGACGATCATAATCAATGTTCCAAGTTTCATCGCAAAGAAGAATCCTTGCTTCACTCTAGAATAGTATTTTGCACCATAGTTAAATGCAGAAACAGGCTGGAATCCTTGTCCGATACCAATTGCGATACAGAACATGAAATTGATGATACGCGTCACAATAGAAATAGCTGCAACTGCAGCATCTCCATAAATACCAGCTGTTCCATTTAATACCATTGTTGAAACAGAGTTTAAGCCTTGACGGAATAATGAAGGCATTCCTGTAGAAATGATATCTTGATATACAATGCGTCTTGTTGAAAAATCTTTGAGATGAAAACTAGATTGTGTTCTTCCTCGTAGATAAGGAATTATTAATACAAACATGGAAATATATTGAGATATGGCAGTGGATAAGCCAGCACCTGCAATTCCCATATGAAAGATATTAATCAGGATATAGTCACCAAAGATATTCAATACGCCACCAAGTGTTAAGCCAATCATCGCAAAGAATGCTTTTCCTTCATAGCGAAGAATGTTATTCATGACACAGCTGCTAGTCATTGCTGCACCAGCAATCAGAATGTAGATACCATAGGTACGTGCGTATGGAAGAATTGTTGATGTACTTCCTAACAGTCTCATGAATGGATCAATGAAAAGAAGTCCAAAAATCATGATTAAAACACCTATAAGAATTGAACACCAGAAAGAAGTGGATGCATATTCTTTTGCACTTTGTACGTCATGATTGCCTAGTTTTCTTGCGATATTTGCACCTGCACCATGTCCAAACATAAATCCAAATGCCTGCAAGATTGCCATGAGTCCAAAAACAATTCCTGTAGCGCCAGATGCACTTGTTCCAAGTGTTCCTACAAAGTAGGTATCTGCCATATTGTAGATGCTTGTTACAAGCATACTGATCACCGTAGGCAGACCTAGAGATAAAATGAGTTTTGACACAGGTGTCTGTGTCATTCTTTGATATTGTGAATCAATTTGTTTTGTATTTTCCATAGCATGTATTATATTCATTTCTTGAAAAAGTGAAAGAAAAAGGAATGAAATATTGTTCCATTCCTTTCAGAGATTATAATTCTTCGCCGTTTGTTTCGATCACATGTTTGTACCAGTCAAATGACTTTTTCTTGCTTCTAGACAAGTCACCTTCACCAGCATTGTTTTTGTTGACATAGATGAAACCATAACGCTTATCCATTTCACCAGTAGATGCAGAAACGATATCAATTGGTGCCCACATCTGATAGCCTAATAGATCAACACCTTCTTCATTGACAGCGTCTCTCATTGCTTCAATGTGATTTCTTAGATATGCAATACGGTAATCATCATTGATGGAACCATCTTCTTCTTTCTTGTCATATGCACCAAGACCATTTTCAACAATCATCATTGGCAAGTGGTAGCGGTCAGCCAGGTAGCTGAGGGAATAACGTAATCCAAGTGGATCAATTGGCCATCCCCAGTCAGATGTTTTAAGATATGGATTTGTTACAACATCACTTGGAGTACCATTGTCTTCCATAGCGAAGTTTCCTTCAGAGAATTCATAGTGATCATTGCCTTCATGCCATGCAGTTGCCATAGACATGTAGTAAGAGAAGCCAATATAGTCAACTGTACCTTTCTTGAGATCTTCTTTTTCTTCATTGCTGAGATCAATCTGATATCCTTTTCTTTCCCAGTATTTTTCAAGATAGCCAGGGATGATACCTGTGCAGTGAACATCAGCGAACCAGTATCTTCTATGATTTGCGGAAGTGAATTCCATCATATCTCTAGGATTACATGTCGCAGGGTAGATTGGAACAAATGCAATCATGCATCCAATCATGTTTTCTGGATCGATTTCGTGACCAATCTGTACTGCTTTTGCACTGGCAACGAGTTCATTGATACCAGACTGGTACATCATAAACTGATTTTTTGGGTTGTCATCTGTTGTTAGAATTGCACCTTCCTGCAGCATATGATGTGCACATTCATTTGCACCCTGGTTATTGATTTCGTTGAATGTCATCCAGTACTTTACTTTGCCTTTATATCTTTCAAAGCATGTTTTAGCGAAAGTAACAAAGAAATCAATACATCTCTTATCCATGAAACCGTTGTATTTTTTTGCCAGATTATATGGAAGTTCAAAATGAGAGAGTGTGATGACTGGTTCAATATTATACTGATGCATTGTATCAAACATGTCATCGTAGAACTTCAAGCCTTCTTCATTTGGCACAGCATCATCTCCATTTGGATAGATTCTTGACCATGCGATAGAAGTACGGAAAGCTTTGAATCCCATTTCTGCGAATAAAGCAATATCTTCCTTGTAGTGATGATAGAAATCGATGGCTTCATGGTTAGGATAGTTTTCGCCTTCTACGATACCATCTGTAATACGACGTGGAATACCATTTCCACCAGCAGTCATAACATCAGCGATAGATGGTCCTTTCCCACCTTCATTCCAGCCACCTTCCAGCTGGTGAGCAGCAACAGCGCCACCCCATAAGAAATCTTTACGAAATCCCATTATGTTTTTCCTCCTGAATATGCTTTCATTTTATCATTTTGAAAAGTTGTTTAAAAGAATGATGTATAATCTTTGTATGGATATTAGAAATTACATTGCAAACTACAAACCTTATAATGAACAGGAAGCAAATGATCAGAAACAGATGCTGAAATGGATTGATACGGGATTGGATCTATTTACAAGAGAGAATGGAATGGCACATTTTACTTCGAGTGCATGGGTATGTGATCAAAGTCATCAGCATATCTTAATGGCATATCACAATATTTATCAGTCATACAGCTGGCTGGGAGGTCATAATGATGGTGATCAGAATTTTAAGCATGTTGCCTATCGAGAAGTGAAAGAAGAAAGTGGTGTTGAACATATTAAGCTGTTAAGTGATGATATTTTTTCTTTAGAAATATTAACAGTCGATGGTCATATCAAACATGGTGTATATGTACCAGGTCATCTGCATCTGAACTTAACATATGTATTTGAAGCAGACAGGAATGATCCTGTATTTGTGAAGGAAGATGAAAATAGTGCAGTGAACTGGTTTACAAAGCAGGAAGCTATTGATAAGAGCAGTGAAGAATGGTTCCGTACACATATCTATAATAAACTGAATGAAAAATTAGAATTACTGGATCAAAAAAAATAGCACACTGTGCTATTTTTTAAAATACATATGTTTTTAAACGGTCAAATGCTTCTTTGACTCTAGAGAGTGGTAAAGCAAGATTGATACGAATGGAATAAGGTCCATGGAATGGTCTGCCATCCTGCCAGTATACGCCATATTCCCATCCTTTATGAAGGATTGTCTCAATATCAACATTATTTTCTTTACAATATTTTTCACAGTCAATGAATAACATATATGTTCCCTGTGGCTTTGCTAATGAGACGCCTTTGAAGTTTTCTTTGATAAAATCATAGGCATAGTTGACATTGCCAGTAATAGTTTCACAAAGTTCATCAGCCCATTCATAACCTTCTTTCTTGTATGCACCAATCAAAGCATACATAGAAAGAACATTCATGGAATTATAATGTGAAAGGGAAGATTTCTTTTCAACACGTTCCCTCAGCCAGTCGTTGTAAATAATGTGGTAAGAACCAATCAGCCCTGCAAGGTTGAATGTCTTGCTTGGTGCGTACATTGCGGCTGTATGTGTTCTAGCATATGCATTGACAGATTGTGTTGGAATATGCTTGTTGCCGTCTAAGATAATATCTGACCAGATTTCATCTGAAACGATCCATACGTTATGCTTTTCAAATAATGCAACTGCTTTTTCAAGTTCTTCTTTTTCCCAGACTCTTCCACATGGGTTATATGGACTGCAGATGATCGCAACATGAATATGATTTTCTACGATCTTCTTTTCCATATCTTCATAATCCATTCTCCAGACATTATTTTCATCTAATTTCAGAGGAGATAAGACCATGTTATAACCATTATTTTCAAGTGCGTGTGTAAAACCAATATATGTTGGAGAATTTAATAAAACATTATCACCTTTAGAAGCCAGTACATTCAAAGCAGAAATAACGCCGCCTAAAACACCATTTTCATATCCAATGTGCTTTTTCTCTAAGCCTTCCACATGATTTCTTGTCTTATGCCATTGAATGATACTGTCAAAGTATTCTTCTCTTGGTTCAAAGTAACCATATGTTGGATGGTTTACTCTTTCAATGATACTTTCTGCGATTGTAGGGCATGCTGGGAAATTCATATCCGCAACCCACATAGGAATGACATCAAAGCCTTCTTTTCTTTTGACATCTTTAAATGCGCCAGCCTGATTTGTAGGTAAGTCAACAGCGATTGCATCTTTTCCAGCTCTGTCTAAAATTGATTCAAAATCATACTTCATTGCTTTTCTCCTCCCAAATTTTGAATGAACATATTATAATCACTTTTTGTTCGTTACATTGTTACAAAAATCAAAAAATAAGTAATCTTTTAAAAATTTATCTGAAATATTTATTTTATTTTCATTGACTGGGTCAAAAAATGAAATTTGATAAGCAAATAATCCCATTTTTTTAAAATCTCTGGATGGTTTTCCATACATTGGATCATTCACGATTGGTAAACCATTTGAAGAAAGATGCACACGAATCTGATGTGTTCTCCCTGTTTCCAGGATACAGCGAACAAGTTCATAATTCTTTTTTTTCTCAATGATTTCAACATGTGTCAATGCATCTTTTCCATTTGAAGAAATACGATATTTATTTGATACATGTCGATCTTTTCCGATTGCCTTATGAATATCAAAGCACGCACCTGCTTTTTTATTTCCATACGTGATTGCAAGATACGCACGATGAATTTTCTTTTTTTCCATTGCCTGATCTAAATATGGCTGAAAGAAAGGAATCAATGAATACAAGACAATACCAGTCGTATCTTTATCTAAGCGATGCAGAGGTCGTACAGAAGTATGAATGTTATTGTCTTTGAAGTATCTTGCAACTTGTGCATTGAGACAATCCTGATCATTCTCTTCTCCATGAATAATACATCCTGCATCCTTATGTACTGCTAAAATAAAATCATCTTTGTATAGAACCGTACATGGCTTTTTTCCAATGACCCAGTCAATGTCATATTTGTCTAGTAGCAGTTTAATATCTTTTCCGTTAATCTTTTCATGAATATCTTTTACGACAGCGTCATTTAAATATAATTGCTTATTTAATAACAAAAGGTAACGATTCTTTTTTGATTGTTTATAGTGTTCTAGAAAATCCAATATTGTTTCAAAACAATCTGTGTTGTGAAATGTTATGGATGTGTTCGTACATTCGTAATTCATATATCCATTTTAGCAAAACTAAATATGATATGATACTGCATATGCAGACAAATAGAACATATATCGCAATTGATCTGAAATCATTCTATGCTTCTTGTGAGTGTCAGGAAAGAGGACTGGATGCTTTGAAAACGAATCTCGTTGTGGCGGATGCATCAAAAACAGACAAGACAATTTGTCTGGCGGTTTCTCCATCGCTGAAGAAATATGGCATCAGTGGCAGAGCTAGATTATTTGAAGTCAGAGCGAAAGTGAAAGAAATCAACGAAGAGCGCGCAAGAAAAATTCAGCATCAGCCATTTCTTGCTTCCAGTATGTATGATGATGAATTGAAAGATCCATATACAAAACTGGATTTTTTAATTGCACCGCCTAGAATGGCAACATATATTGCATATTCTTCAAGTATTTATGAAATCTATCTTCGCTATATCGCAAAAGATGATATTCATGTATATTCCATTGATGAAGTATTTATTGATGCAACGGATTACTTGAAAATCTATCACATGAACGCACATGATTTTGCGAGAAAATTAATTCAGGAAGTATTGAAAGAAACAGGAATTACCGCAACAGCAGGTATTGCAAGTAACCTGTATTTATGTAAATGTGCAATGGATATTGTTGCGAAACATATTCCTGCAGATAAAGATGGCGTTAGAATTGCGGAGTTGGATGAGTATTCATATCGAAAACTGTTATGGACGCATCGACCATTAACGGATTTCTGGCGTGTTGGAAAGGGCATCGCAAAACGACTGGAGAATGCAGGTATTTTAACGATGGGAGATATTGCGAGATGTTCTGCTGGTAAATATGAAGATGACTATAATGAAGATCTTCTGTATCAGATGTTTGGAATCAATGCGGAACTATTGATTGATCACGCATGGGGAATAGAAACGTGTACAATAAAGGATATCAAAGCATATCGACCATCGAACCATTCCTGCGGGATTGGACAAGTCTTATCAGAGCCATATACATATGAAAAAGGGAAAATCATTGTCAAAGAGATGTGTGAACAATTATCATTGAAACTCATTCAGAATCATGTAAATGCGGAAAGTATTACATTAACTGTTGGTTATGATATTTCTTCTATGACAACAAATTATACAGGTGAAGTTGTTACGGACTGTTATGGAAGAGAGCTTCCCAAATCAGCACATGGATCGTATCGGTTTGATGTACGTACTTCTACGACTTCTAAATTGATTATGGCATGCATGAAAATATATGAAGCAAAAGTGAATCCTTCTTTGTTGATTCGAAGAATTACTTTAAGTGCGGCAAATATTAAAAATGCATCATTAGCACAATACCAGCAGACAAGCTTGTTTGACAGGCAGCCTGTTGAAGAAGATGAAAGTGAGAAAAAGGCGGAAGAAGCAATTTTGAAAATCAAGCAGAAGTATGGAAAAAATGCAGTACTGAAGGGAATTGATCTAACAGAAGGTGCTACGACAAAATTAAGAAATGCACAGATTGGAGGACATAAGGCATGAAGTATGTTTCCAAAGATCAGAATGATCCACATCGCTATGATGATCTTTTAAACATGGAACGTCCACTTTCTCAACATAAAGCATTATCTATGGCACAGCGTGCTGCACAGTTTGCAAGTTTTGATGCGTTGGATGGGTATAAAGATACGATTCAGGAAAATGGAAGAATTACTGTAGAACAGATCGAATTATCGGATGATGAAAAACAAATCATTGATACTAAATTGCAGGCATTAAAAGAAAATATTTCTAACCACCCATATGTTACAATTACATATTTTGTACAAGATTATTTGAAAGATGGTGGCATGTATGAAACGCTTAGTGAGCGTGTAAAGAAAATTGAATTTGGTGGTGTGGAATTAGAAAGTGGAACTGTCATTGCAATCCAGGATATCATTCAGATCGATGTATGAAAAAACAGAAGATTATTTGCTTCTGTTTTATTGATATGGCTGGTATGTCATGCGTTTTGCTTCACATGAATTTGTATCTAATGTAACGATCATGTAGCTTGGCTGTGATCCATCACGGGATTGTGTAATTGATCCAGGATTGTAGAGATGAATCCCATCAATGATTTCATCACAGTACACATGAGAGTGTCCAAAGAAAACAATATCGCAGTTGTTTCTTTTTGCACAGCGTACAATTGCATCCTTGTTTACAAAAGAAGAAGAGAATAGAACATGTCCATGTAGAATCAAGATCCTATGATTCTCTAATACAATGATTTCTCCATTTGGGTACCATGCTGGATTATCGCAGTTTCCCGCAACGACAATCATTCCTTTTGCATATTCCTTTGGTAAACAGATATCTCCACAATGAATAATGCAGTCCGCATCTTCGTAGGTAGAGCGAATATATGCCAGTGGCTGTTTTAAACCATGTGAGTCACTTAATACAATCAGTTTCATAACAGAATTATTACATGGCAGCTAGAGAAAAGCCAATAAAAAATGCCATTCAGTGAATGACATTTGTGATTCATGGAAGGATATTTCCTGCACTAGTATAGATTTGATACCATTCTTCCTTTGTAAGATCGATATCCATTGCTTTTGCGGCAGAGAGAATTCTTTCTGGTTTTGTTGTACCTGTAATTACCTGTGTGGAACATGGAATCTTTAATAGCCATGCATAGGCAATTGTATCTTTTTCTACTTTGTATTTGGAAGCAATCGAATCTAATGTGTCGTTTAATTCTTTGTACTCTGGATCATTTAAGAATACACCTTCAAAATATCCTTTTTGTAGTGGTGACCAGCATTGTAGAGAAATGCCATTCTCCATCATGTAAGGAAGTACACCGCCATCATGATCTACGCTCCATGTATCATGCATATCGACGTGCAATAATGCATCAATGATTGGTGTATGTGCACATGATACCTGTAATTGATTTGTGATGAGTTTCTGATGAATATATTTGGATAAATACGACATGTGTCCACTTGACATATTCGATACCCCAAATGCGAGTACTTTGCCAGACTGATAGAGTTCATCAAATGCTTCCTGTACTTCATTTACATCCATCAATATATCAGGGCGATGTAATAGAAGGGAGTCTAAGTGATCTGTATGGAGTCTAGATAGAATACCATCGACAGAAGACAAGATATGCTCTTTGCTGAAATCAAAGAAGCCTTTACGAATACCACATTTCGACTGGATAAACATCTTTTCTCTTTCAGATGGAGAATTGTGTAAGAAGGTTCCTAATACTTCTTCACTTTTTCCACCGCCATAGATATCTGCTTCATCAAAGAAATTGATGGATGCATCTAATGCAGTATGAATGAATGTATCTGCTTCCTTTTCATTCATGGATGCAATACGCATGCATCCAATGCCGATTGTAGATACGGGTTTTAAGTTTTCTTGTAAAATAACCTGTTTCATATTTATTTACTTATCCTTCTTATAGTTATCTCTTTCTAAAACAGTAATGGATTCAATGTGTGGTGTATGTGGGAATAAATCATATGGCAATATTGTTGTGACATGATAATTATGCTTTAACACTTTGAGGTTTTTTGCCAGTGTTGATGGATTACATGAAATGTAGATGATCTTTTTAGGCAGTGCCTGTGCAATTGCATCCAGCATCTTATCATCCATACCACTTCTAGGTGGATCTACAAGCAATACATCAACTTCTCTTTCTTTCGCAATCTTCTTTAAACCCTCAGCCGCATCATCACAGATAAACTGTGCATTTTCAATGCCGTTCTTTTTTGCATTTTCATTTGCATTGGCAACGGCAGAAGGGATGGATTCAATACCAATAATGTGTTTTGCTTTCTTATGTGCGAGTAAACTCATTGCACCAACTCCACAATATGCTTCTACAAGAGTATTACATTTATCAATCTTGCTGACGGCCATTTTGTACATTTCCTGTGCCTGCACAACATTCAGCTGGAAGAATGATTCTGGCGCTAAAGATAATGTAATATCCCCGATTTTCACTGGCATTGTATCTTCACCAGCGAGCTTATGTACCGCACTTCCAAAGATTGCGACTGCTTTTTTATCTGTATTGATTGATTGGAATACACCTGTCATACCATCTATTGACATGATTTCTTCTACAAGTTCTTTGTGTACTTTATCTTTTCCTGTAACAAGTGTACATTGCATTTTACCATCAATGACACGTAATACCAGGTAGCGTAACCCTTTTTCTTTTCGATCATCATATGCTTTTAAATAGGAACGGTCTACCATTTTCATGATCTTGATTCTAGCGTTTTCTAATTCTTCTGATTGAATTCTGGATCTTTTAACTGGGTGGAAATGGTTTGTGCCTGGTACATACATACCTGTTACCATATGACCTCTAGAATCCTGTACAGGTAACTTACATTGTGTACGATAGCCATAAATGAGTGGAGATGGGTGAAAATCTCTGACAAAGTGACTTTTGACATTTCCATATTTCAATAAAGCTTCTTCCAGGATCTGTTTTTTATATTTGAGCTGTGCCTCGTATTGAAGAATATATAAAGGACATCCTTCTTCAATATAGTATTCATAGTCTGTACGGATTCTTTCTTTAGATACCCATAGCAGTTTTTTGAGCGTACCTTTTGCGTATGTATTTTTCTTTTCTGTAATTTCTACTTCAGCTTCTTCATAAGGAAGAACACCTTCAACAAAGACAGGTTTATGATCAACGTATCCAATACCTTCTCCATTGATTCCCATTTTTCTGATTTTTAGTTTCATACAAATAATCCTTTCTAATATAGCAGTGCTAAATGATTGTCATTGACAAATGATTCTAGTGAATAGATCACATAAAAATCTGTGTTTTTATCTAAAAGAGATGAAGTTGACTGACTATAGTAACGTAAATCAACTACCTGGATTTCACGATATTCACTCGCAAGATATGGGAGTAATATATGTGCATATGAATCCTTGACAATCACTGCTTTCTTTTTTGTCTTTACATTTATTTTAATATCTACCAAAGCATGATTTCCATCTAAATAGTATGTATACTGATCTTTCTTTTGAAGATTGTCTTCTTCAAAAAGAGAATCTTTCATGACTGTATTATCATATGTTACTTTGACTTGAAATGGAATATCACATTCCATCTTATTGATTTTATCAGCTTCATTCCAGAATACACCTGATTTTGTCACCATTGTTCCTTGAAAAGAGTCAGATACTTTCTGGAAATGAAATGTATTCGGCTTTTTGTTTAATACATCTTTACAGATTGCTTCATATCCAAGCAAAGCTCCATTTTCATTCCAGTGGTGATCTGTTTTGTAATAGGTATTTTTTGTATCATGAATCGTATCCGTGATATCAATGATTGTCTGATCTTGCAGATCTTGCTGAATGGATTGAATCATTTCTTTTTCATCCATATTGACTGCACCTTTTGGAAGCAGCTGTTCCTCTCCATAGCATGCATCAGGAATCAGTAGAATATTTGCTTTGATATTGTTATTTTCTGTGAATTGCTGAATATAGGAAATGTTATTCTGGATCGTTGTTTTATCATAGTCTAATTCTTGTTTGATGAGATGATTATCTTCTCCAAAATAGACATTGTTATTTTCAATGGCACCACAAGCTTTTTTGACAGCTGCTTTTGTCATGATCCATGCATCTCGAAATGGAAAATGATCACTCAGCCAGTTTTCAAACTGCTGATCAAAGTTTCCCTGAACAATATTTGAAAATGTAAGAGATGGGAAAGAAGAAAGAGAACGATTTTCATTGATAGAAAAATCAACTTTCTCATGGAGGCAATTCGCAATTGTGAGTGAAAAAAGTAATGTGAGAAATAATATTGTTGTTATATAGGAAGTAAACTTCTTTTTCATAAAAAACCTCCTAGAATCTAAAGTACAGGAATGGATTATACGTTCCATTGATAATGAATGCAGTTGAGAGAATCATAAGTATCATCAATACAACAGGATAGATCCAGTGAAGCTTTTTGAAAACATTCCATTTTGTTTTCGCAACTGGAGTACATGCGATGAAACAGATCATGAATAAGAATGCATTGTTACGAATATAGTAGAACGTAACAGCATTATAGAAAGCAGGGCAGTTCCCAAATAACATGGAGATTGAATGAATGGCCTGTGAAATATCTGTATGTGAGAATAGTACCCACGCGAGCATGACGACAATCATTGTATATATATGTGCAAATACTTTTGGAATTTTGGCAAGGATCTTAGATAGAAATATTTTTTCAATCCATAGTACAATTCCATAGAATGCACCCCACAATACAAAGTTCCAGCTGGCACCATGCCATAAGCCACAAAGCAGCCATACAACAAATAGATTCAAACATTGTCGTTTGTATCCTTTTCGATTTCCTCCAAGTGGAATATAGACATAGTCTTTAAACCAGGAGGATAGTGAAATATGCCATCTTCGCCAGAATTCTGTAATGGATTTAGAAATGTATGGATAATTAAAGTTTTCAAGAAAATGAAATCCAAACATCTCTCCTAAGCCAATTGCCATATCTGAATATCCAGAAAAATCAAAATAGATTTGAAATGTATAACAGAGAATTCCAATCCAGCTTGTGCAGACAGAAGTCTCTGAAAAGTGTAATGTTTCAATAGATTCGTAGATTTCTCCACATGTGTTTGCGAGCATGACTTTTTTGCTTAAACCGATGACAAATCGTTGAATGCCATAGGAAAAACGATCGAGTGTATATTTTCTCTGTGTGAGTTGAGAGGCAATATCTTTATAGCGAACGATTGGACCTGCAATCAGCTGAGGGAACATCGTTACATATGTTCCAAAGTTGATGAGACTTTTCTGTGGTGTGATTGTATTTGTGTATAGGTCAATTGGATAGCTCATTGCCTGGAAAGTGTAGAAAGAAATACCAATTGGCAATGCAATAGATACGGCAGGCAAGATATAGATGCCAGATGATTGCAGCGTATTGTTTACAAATGTGTAATACTTAAAGAAAAATAAAATGGAAAGGTTACAGATGATACATAGTATAAGGAGTGTTTTTGCTTTGTTTTGATATGTTTTGATCCAGTGACCAAACATATAATTCATAACGATAGAAAATAGCATGATGCATATGTACAGTGGATTGCTCCATCCATAGAAAATCAAAGAAACAATGAATAAAACAAGATTTCTGCATTGTAGTGGAGAAATATAGTAAATGAATAAAACGATTGGTAAATATGCATACAAAAATGTCAGACTGCTAAAAACCATTTTAAAACTCCTGTCTGTATAAAGTATACCATTTGTCAATTCATGAAAACAATTTCATAAATTGTTGAGAACAAATGTAAATTGCGATTACGTTTTAGTGAAATTGTCTATAATTTCTCGAATAATCATTGAAACTTCATATTAAAAAAAAGTAAAATATAGATAACGTGAAGCAAGCCTTTGCGAAGGAGGAAAAGAATAATGAAGAAATTATTCAAACTGGTCCTTTCTGGTCTTATGGCAACAAGCTTAGTTGCTTGTTCTTCTGGTAAAGACACAGACGGATCAAACAAAACAACATCAGCAACATCTGATATTTCTGTTGCGATGATTACAGACTCTGGTGAAATTACAGATAAATCATTCAACCAGACAACTTACGAAGCTTCTAAGGCATGGAGCGAAAAGAACGGTGCTGATTTCAAGTACTACAAGCCATCTGCTGACACAACAGATGCTCGTGTACAGGCTATCGAAACAGCAATTGCTGAAGGACATAACGTAGTTGTTATGCCTGGTTACTTATTTGCTGGTTCTGTAGTAGCATGTGCTAAGGAATATCCTGATGTTAAGTTTGTAGCTCTTGACGTTGCTGAAGGCGACTTACTTGAAGCAGGTGTTACAGCTGCAGGTGAAAAGTATGACTACAACCCATCTAACTGGGATTTTGAAAAGTATGTAAATATTGATAATGTATACTGTGCTATTTACCAGGAAGAATTAGCTGGTTATATGGCAGGTTATGCTGCAGTTAAGCTTGGTTATAAAAAGCTTGGTTTCTTAGGTGGTATGGCTGTTCCAGCTGTTATGCGTTATGGTTACGGCTATGTTCGGGGTGCTGACGCTGCTGCTAAGGAACTTGGTGAAAAAGACGTTGAAATCAAGTATGTATACGGTGGTAAGTTCTCTGAAGATCCAGCTATCAAGGCTACAATGGATACATGGTTCGCAAATGGTACAGAAGTAGTATTCGGTTGTGGTGGACGTGTTTATATCTCTGCTGCTGAAGCTGCCAAGGCTGCTAATGGCAAGATGATTGGTGTTGACGTTGACCAGAGCGCTTCTATCGATGCTGACTATGGTGATGGTATGACAGTTACTTCTGCTATGAAGGGTCTTGCTGTTACTGTTGAAAATGCTCTTGATGAAATCAAGGATGGCAACTGGGATAAATTAGCTGGTAAGATCGATACATTAGGTCTTGTTTCTGGTGATGATCCAACAGCTAACTATGTACAGATTCCTGAAGAAACAACACAGTTTGAAGACGGTAAGTTCACTGTTGAAGACTACAAGGCATTAGTTAAGGATATGTTTGATGGAAAGATCAAGGTTTCTAACGATACATCAGCTCCAGAACCAACAGCTGAAAACGTTAAGATTGACTTCCAGGGAACAATTCTTGCATAAGTCAATATAGATAATTTGTCGAAAAGAAGGATGGAAACGCTTTATTCCATCCTTTTTTTTTAATATAATTAATATTAGAAGAATCAAGGAAGGAGACCATCATGTCTAGCGAAAATTACGCAATTGAAATGTTACACATTACAAAGCGTTTTCCAGGTATCGTGGCAAATGATGATATCACTCTACAATTAAAAAAAGGTGAAATTCATGCTCTGCTTGGAGAAAATGGTGCTGGTAAGTCAACTTTGATGTCAGTTTTATTTGGACTGTATCAAGCTGAAGAAGGTGTAATTAAAAAGGATGGCAAAGAAGTTAAAATCAATGACCCTAACGATGCCAATGCATTAGGTATCGGAATGGTTCATCAGCATTTTAAATTAGTTCAATGTTTTCCAGTATTGGATAATATCATTTTAGGTGTTGAAGATACAAAAAATGGAATCTTGCAGAAGCAGGAAGCAAGAAAGAAAGTTATGGATCTATCTGAAAGATATGGATTACAGATTGATCCAGATGCAAAAATTTCAGATATTACAGTTGGTATGCAGCAAAGAACAGAAATTCTAAAGATGTTGTATCGAGACAATGAAATTCTGATTTTTGATGAACCTACTGCGGTATTAACACCACAGGAAATTGAAGAATTGATGCAGATCATGAAGCATCTTGCAAGTGAAGGAAAATCAATTCTGTTTATTTCTCATAAGCTGAATGAAATTATGGAAGTAGCGGATCGTGTTACTGTACTTAGAAAAGGTAAATGCATTGGTACAGTAAATGTTAAAGAAACAAGTGAAGCAGAACTTTCTAGAATGATGGTTGGTAGAGATGTACAGCTTGTTGTTGAAAAAGATGAAGCACATCCTTCACAGACTGTTCTACAGGTTGAAAACCTGACAATGTCTAGTAAACGCCATTCCAATAACGCAGTAAAGAATGTTTCTTTTGATGTCAAAGCAGGAGAAATCGTTTGTATTGCGGGAATTGAAGGAAATGGACAGACAGAACTTGTCTATGGTATTACAGGACTAGAACCAGTCACAAGTGGCAAGATTACATTGAGTGGAGAAGATATTACAAATCAATCTATTCGTCAAAGATCTTTAAAAATGTCTCATATTCCAGAAGATCGTCATAAACATGGTCTTGTACTGGATTATCCACTGGATTACAACATTGTTCTGCAGAGATACTGGCAGCCTCAATTTGTGAATAAAGCTGGTATTTTAAAGAAAGATGAAATCCGTAAATATGCGAATACATTGATTGATAAATTTGATGTACGTAGTGGTCAAGGTGCTTCTACAGTTGCACGTTCTATGTCTGGTGGCAACCAGCAGAAAGCAATTATTGCGCGTGAGCTTGATAAAGATCATGATTTGCTTGTTGCGGTGCAGCCTACAAGAGGTCTTGACGTTGGTGCAATTGAATTTATCCATAAACAGTTGATTGCGGATAGAGACAATGGAAAAGCAATTCTATTGATTTCTCTTGAACTGGAAGAAGTTATGAATCTTTCTGATCGTATCTTAGTTATGTATGAAGGTGAAATCGTTGGTGAATTAGACCCTAAGAAGACAACGGTTGAAGAACTTGGTTTATATATGGCTGGTGCGAAAAGAAATGTGCAGAAAGGAGCAGAATGATGAAAGAGAAGAAAAGTTTTCTTGATAGACCATCTGTACAGGCTGTTCTGGCTGCATTGATCTGTATCGTACTTGGTGTATTGATTGGTTTTATTGTATTGCTGTTGATCAATCCTTCTGAGGCATTTAAAGGTATCTGTTCTATCTTAAAGAATTACTTTAACTACCCAATGGGAAAGATCTGTGTGAAATATTTTGGAAGTACACTTGTTAAGACTTCTCCACTGATTCTTTGTGCATTGAGCGTATGCTTCTGTTACAAAGTTGGCTTATTTAATATCGGTGCTGCTGGTCAATATGCACTTGGTGCTGGTGTTGCTTTATTCTGTGGATTGAGTTTAAAACTTCCTTGGTTTTTATGTGTTGTATTGAGTGCTGCTGCTGGTGCATTGAGTGGTGTACTCATTGGGGTATTAAAAGCATTTAGAAATGTAAATGAAGTTATCTCTGGCATCATGCTGAACTGGATTTCATTATATTGTGTCAACATGTTGTTAGCTGGTGTAAAAGAGCCAACAAGTCCTTACACATTAAAGCTGCAGGGACATGGAAACGCTGCAATCCTGCCAAGTCTTGGATTGGATAAGCTGTTCAGCAACGACAAGGTAACCATTGCAATTCCACTTTCCATTATTATCGCAATTCTAGTCTGGTTTGTTTTAAATAAAACAGAGTTCGGATATGAACTTGTCGCAACAGGTTACAATAAAGATGCTGCTAAATATGCAGGTATGAAAGAAAAGAAAAACATCATCGTTACGTTGGCAATTGGTGGTGCACTTGCCGCAATAGGTGCTTCCTTCTTCTATCTTTCTGGTATTGCAGAATGGGAAGTTGGACAGACATCTGTTCCAGCAATGGGATTCAATGGTATTGCCGCAACGTTCCTAGGAGGATTAAATCCAATTGGAACAATCTTCTCCTCATACTTTATTCAGCATATTACAGATGGTGCTGTCTTCCTTGATAAAACAGCATTCCCATCTCAGATTCCTGATTTGATTACCGCAATTATTATTTACCTTTGCGGATTCATGGGATTCATTCGAACACTCTTACATAGTAAGAAGAAAGGAGATAACAGATAATGGTATTGTTACTTCAATATATGCTTCTGTTTGCTTCCGTTCTTGCATTGGTTGCTTTAGGAGGATGCTTCTCAGAACATTCCGGTATTATTAATCTTGGTCTTGAAGGAATCATGGTTGTTGGTGCACTTGGCGGAGCACTTGTACTGAAATACATGCCAGTAGATGTACCTAGCTTTATCACTGTCATCGTTACATTGGTTGGTGCCATTGCATTTGGTATGTTATATTCTGCATTGCTTGGTGTAGCAGCAATTCATTTCAATGCTGATCAGACATTGATTGGTACTGCAATGAACATGTTAGCAACAGCAGTATCTGCAGTTATTGTAAAAGCAATTAACTTATCTGTAGATTCCAGTGATGTTTCTTCTGTTGTTTACTACATTGATAACCGTCCAGATTTAACAGTTCAGATTGGTGGATTTGAATTTAACTGGTTTATGCTTGTTGCAGTAGTTGCAGTGATTGCCGCATATGTCGTTCTTTACAAGACTAGATTTGGTCTAAGACTAATGGCATGTGGTGAAAATCCACAGGCTGCTAACTCTGTAGGTATCGACGTATTCAAGATGCGCTGGGCTGGTGTATTGATTTCTGGTATGCTTGGCGGTCTTGGCGGTATTGCTTATATTACTGCTGGTTCTAGCTGGACATTTGAAAATGGTGTTGCGGGATATGGCTTCTTAGCATTGGCTGTTATGATCTTTGGTCAATGGAAACCACATAGAATTGCATTGGCTGCATTGTTATTCGGATTCTTCAGATCCTTAGGTTCTGTATATTCTGGTATTCCACTGCTTGCTTCTATGAATATTCCATCGACTGTATATAACTTATTGCCATATATCATTTCTTTGATTGTATTAGCATTCTCATCAAAGAATTCAATGGCACCAAAGGCAGAAGGAATTCCATATGACAAATCTACACGTTAATATTAGAATGGCATTTTGCCATTCTTTTTTTTATAATGGATGCGAAATAGAGGGAAAAAATATGATTGTTCCAATTGATAAAAAACTGTCTGCTGAAAAAATATCTGAAATTGCAAAAGACATTGCAGATGCATTTTTTGATTATGAATATTCCGAAGGTGAAATCGGTATGAAAGGATTCTTTCTGACAAGAGAATCAATGTATATCTTTATGCGCGCTGTATTTGAAGCTGCAGTAAGAAGTGGATGTGCGTATATGAGTGAAGGGGGAGAGTCATATCTTATTATGACGGATTCTGAAGGACATCGTATTACATTAATTCATGTGATTAAAGAAATGCTTGCGGAAACAGAAGCATTGGGTGGTTTCCAGAAAGTATTGGATTATTCACGAATTTCATCTAATGATGGTGGTACGATTTCTCAAGAAATCATGAAAAGAAATGCACGCTATGTTTCTGTAGATATTCTTGTTGTATTGAAGCAATATCAGCATCAAGGATTTATGAGAGAAATGATGGAATTTGTATATGCGCATGCCCAGCAGTATGGCATTATGGTTGCATTAGAAACCGATGATATTTTAAAAGCAAAGAAGTATGAACATTTAGGGATGATCCTGTATCGAACACGAAATTGTGGACATGGATATCACGTTTACGACATGATCCGTTAAAAAAGAGTTTATGTGAAATTATTAACTTTTTGATTTCACAAGAAACTCTTTATTTTTATAAGTAAAGTATTAAAATAAGTGGGTCAAAAAGATAAGAGGTATTTATTATGGAAATGGATGCTATCTTACAGTTGATTGAGACAGATGAAAAAACACGTGAAGCGATTCAGAAGCAATATGCAAAACGTGCTGAACTCAAACAAGCTGTAGAAGAGGAAAAAAAGAAACTTTCTGACGATGCCTGGGCTGATGTAAAAAGCAAAGTAGAGCAGACAAAGAAAGAACTTGCACAGGAAGTTGCAAAAAACCAAGAAGAAAACAAAGCGTTGTATGAAAAGAATGTTCAAAGATTAACTGAAATGTATAACGCAAATAAAGAACAATGGAAAAAAGAACTGGTTACAAGAATTATCAGTGTTGAATCATAACAGGAGGCGAATATGAGCTCAGAGTTAGCAATGAGTACGAAAGCAAGAGCAATGTTCGGTAGTCGCCTTCAAGCAAATGAGTATGAAACTTTGATTCAAAAAAAATCTGTACCTGAAGTAGCCAGCTATTTAAAGAACGAAACATATTTTTCAAAAACATTGGATGGAATCAATGAAAAGGCAATTCATAGAGAACAGCTGGAATCTTTATTGCGTATGGATATTTTCCATCGCTTAGAGAAACTAGAACGCTATGGTGGTGAAAATGATAGAGGCTTTATCTATGCATTTGTAATGCGTTCAGAGATTCGTATGATCTTAGCATGTGTGAGATATATTGTCACAAATGATGAAGAAATCAGAAGTGGAATTATATCGGATCTTCCAATGTTCGCGCAAAAATATTTTTCTTTTGACATTAAACGTTTACCAGAAGTAACAAGCTTTAGTGAATTATTAGATGTCTTAAAGGGTACAGCGTATGAGAGAATCATATTCAAATATCAGTCTGAAAGACTGGAAGAAATTGATTACATTGCACTGGAACATGATCTTGAATTAGAACTGTATAAAGATACGATTCAATTATTAGATCTGACAAAGAAAAATGAAGTGAATGTTGCTTTAGATCAGCTGATCATGTCAAAAGCAGAATTGATTAATCTATCAGCAATTTATCGTTTGAAGAAATACTTCAAAGAATCATCACTGACAATTGAGAAGTTTATGCTTCCATATACATGTTTTTTTAAAAAACATGAACTGGATGATATGATTGAAAACTGTGATGCAGATGAAGTATTAGAACGTGTTGCGAAGAAATATCATCGTTATACACATGATCTAAGATTTACAAGTATTGAACAGTATGTTCAGATGATTCAATTTAACATGGGTCATCATATGTTTGAATATTATCAGGATTCTCATGTTGTTTTCTTGAGTTATTTATTACTTGCGGAAACAGAAATTCAGAATCTGATCAATATTATTGAAGGAATTCGTTATCAAATAGCACCAGATCGTATCCGTGCGCTATTGGTATATTAAAAGAAGGAGTAGATGTATGGCTATTGTAAAAATGAAATATGTCAGTGTAGCCACGGATGAATCACACATCGATGAGATGGTATTGGATGGTGTGCATTCAGGTTTGTTACACGCTGTACATGCTGCAGACATTATCAATGAAGATAATGGTGGACATCTCATTAATGATGAGAATCCATATAGCGGTTATCTTCAGACACTGCAGAACTTTGCACATAGTGTAAATTACACACTAGATCCTGAAAGAGCTCCAAAAAAGCATTACACAAATGAAGAAATGGATGCTTTTATTGATGAGCTCGATGAAACGTTTGGTCTTGAGACAGATGCAAATACTGTCTTATTGACACCAGATGATGAACAGGCTTTAGGTGCACTGAGTGAATGTGGTTTTGAAAGAATGCATGCGTGTCAGTATTTGAACTTTGGCTTTGGCAGACTTCCAAGAGAGTCTTATAAAAAGCTAAGCATGTATAAAGATGAAATCTTTGTACATCATCACGTACATGAAACACCACAGTACGTATGGATGTTATACGTAACATCAGATTCTTATGTAGATAAAGTACGTAAGATTTTCAAAGATCTATATTTTGAACCAATTGATATCCCAATGATCGATGTCAAGAAACAGTTAGAACATTACAAAGATCAGATTGATGATATCTATGCATTCTGTAATGAAGAAAACAGTGTGCATGAATTATATCCATATATAGCTGAGATCAATGAAAAGTATCTGTTAAGTGGATTTGTAAAGGCAGATGAAGTTGATCATTATAAAGCAATCTTCAAGGATCTTCCATCAACAATTGAAGTGAAGGATCCATCTGAAGTACCAGATTTAGAATGTCCAACTTTACTTAAGAACAACTGGTTTGCAAAGCCATTTGAAATGTTCTTAGGCATGTATGGTGTTCCAAAATATACAGACTTTGATCCAACTGGATTTATGGCATTTACATACTGTCTATTGTTTGGAATCATGTTCGGTGATCTTGGACAGGGACTTGTTCTATTTATCCTTGGACTTGTATTTGAAAAGAAGGGTCAGATCTTTGGAATCATTAATCGATGTGGTATTACATCTATGATCTTTGGTTTCTTGTTTGGGTCTGTATTTGGATATGAAGAGCTGTTAAATCCTATTCATCAGTCATTATTTGGTGTAAGAGAAAAGCTTTTCGATGTTATGGCACAGAGCAGTACGATGTTATTGCTGATTGGTGCAGTCGCAATTGGTGCTGTATTGATTCTTACAACACAGTGCATGAATATTGTGAACCGTTTCAAACACCATCAGTTAGGAGATGCAATCTTCTCTCAGAATGGTATTGCTGGTCTAGTATTCTATGGTGGTATTGTATTCGCAATCGTTGCGACTATGCTGCTTGGATGGAATGTACTCAATCCTGTGTATCTTGGTATCTTTATTGTTTTACCAGTCATCAGCTTTGTAATGAAAGAACCTTTAAGCAATGCGGTTGAACATAAAACAGTAAAGCCAGAAGAAGGATGGGGTGGATACATCGCACAGTCAATTTTTGAACTGATTGATGTATTGTTGACATTCGTTACAAACTCTATGTCTTACTTAAGAGTTGGTGGCTTCGTATTAAGCCATGCTGGTATGATGCTTGTTGTTATGACACTTGTTGAAATGACAGGAAAAGCCGGTGTTGCGGTATTGATCTTCGGTAACATCTTCGTTATGGTACTGGAAGGTTTGATTGTAGGTATTCAGACATTACGTCTTGAATACTATGAAATGTTCTCTAGATATTATGATGCTGGAGGCGTTCAGTTTAATGCTTTGTCTGCTAAAGTAGCAGAGTAATCAATAGATAAATAATCTAAAGGAGAAAAATAAAATGTTAAGTGCTATTGAAATGTTATTACCTTTAATCGCTGTTGTTCTTGTTGTTGGTCCTCTTGGTTTAATGTTTGCTGGAAAGTTAGATGTAAAAAATGCACGTAATAGAATGATGGCGCAGATTGCCTTGTTCTGTGGTGTATTCCTGGTTATGGTTTTATTCCAGGCAAATCAGTTCACAGCATTAGCTGAAGATACAACAGCTGCTGCTACTGGTGATTTTGCAAAGGGTCTTGGATTTATCGCTGCTGCTATGGCTGTAGGATGCTCTTGTATCGGTGCTGGTTGGGCCGTAGCAAAGGCTGCTCCAGCTGCTTTAGGTGCTGTTAGTGAAAATCCTGATAACTTCGGTCGTGCAATTATCTTCGTAGCCTTAGGTGAAGGTGTTGCTATTTACGGTTTGTTAATTTCCATCTTGATCTTGAACAATCTTTAATCTATGAGAAGCTACGTCATCAGCGACAATACCGATACAGTAATGGGAATGCGCCTTGCTGGTATCGAAGGTGAAGTCATCAAAGGACGTGACAATATACTTCATCGTCTGGATGAATTGATCCATACAGATGATATTGCCATTATTTTGATGACAACGATTACGATAGAAGAGGTCAGTGATATCGTATCCAAATACAAAATGAATCTTGCAAAGCCTCTTATTGTAGAGATTCCAGATCGTCATGGCTCCGGAAATATTTCTGAATCAATTAACAAATATATTTCTGAAGCAATTGGCGTAAAACTATGAGGTGAATACAGATGGAAGACAATCAGGAGAAATTGCTTGAAGAAATTGCGAATGATG
Organism: Erysipelotrichaceae bacterium 7770_A6; assembly: GCA_014610835.1. Taxonomy (GTDB): domain Bacteria; phylum Bacillota_I; class Bacilli_A; order Erysipelotrichales; family Erysipelotrichaceae; genus Bulleidia. The sequence continues at coordinate 23,817 of QQXM01000008.1, read as the reverse complement.
TCAAAAGTAATGCAGAACTCGTTGAAAATTTAGTCAACCAGGAAACAGATGCATTACGTAACGATCAGGTTAGCTTCTTTAAAGAAGGTTTGCTCAAAGAAACTTCTACATATCTAGAAGGTGAATTGAAAGAAGCTCGCATGTTTGCGGCAACAAAATCTTCTCATGACAAATTAGATACAAAGAAAAAACTATTAGAGCTGCGTAAAGGATTTGTTGATGAATTAACTGCTGAAGTTACAAAAGAGTTAAAAGCATTCGCAAAGAGTGATGCTTATAAAGAGTATCTTTTAAGTAATTTGAAAAAAGTAGATTTACATGAAGAAGGATATTTCCTTGTTCGTGAAAATGATATGGAATTAATGAAACAGCTGTTAAATCAGCTGGAAATGAAACAAGAAATCAGAAAGGGATATTTCTCTATTGGCGGATTTAAATTCGTTGATGAAGTAAATCATTTTGAATACAGTTGTACATTAGGTGAAAAACGTGATGAACAATTTGCATGGTTTAGAAATCATTCTGGTTTCAAAGTTGTAGAAAGTGAGGATGAATAATGAGCGATACCGTATATTCAATTAATGGGCCGGTCATTACCGTCCGTAATACAAAGTCATTTGCGATGAGAGAAATGACTTATGTTGGTAAGAAGCATCTGCTTGGTGAAGTTATCAAAGTAAATGATGACTGCACAACAATCCAGGTATATGAATCTACAACAGGTCTAAGACCAGGTGAAGAAGTCATTGGAACAGGTTCTTTGTTAAACGCAACACTTGGTCCTGGTCTATTAAAAAATATTTATGATGGTATTGAAAGACCTCTACAGAAGATCGAAGAAATTGAAGGTGCATTCATTTCTGAAGGATCACAGGTAGATGCTATTGATACTAAGGTGAAATGGGATGTTACAATGCTCATCAAGGAAGGTGATATTGTAACTGCTGGTGAAATCTTTGCGACTTGTCAGGAAACAAGTGTCATTGAACATCGTTCTATGATTCCAAATGGTGTTCATGGTGTAGCGAAGAATGTTAAGCCTAGCGGCAGCTATACAGTGAATGATGTATTAGCTGTTGTTGAAGATGAAGAAACAGGAAAACAGACAGAAATCACATTGGCACAGAAATGGCCAGTTCGTATTCCTCGTCCAATCAAAGCTAGAAAGCCATTATCCATTCCTCTAATAACTGGACAGCGTGTACTTGATACAATGTTCCCAATTGCAAAGGGTGGTTCTGCAGCTTTACCTGGTGGATTTGGTGCTGGTAAAACAATGCTTCAGCATTCCATCGCTAAGTTCTGTGATGCAGATATTATTATTTACGTTGGTTGTGGTGAACGTGGTAATGAAATGACTCAGGTTCTGGAAGAATTCTCTGAATTGAAGGACCCAAAAACTGGTAAATCATTACTGGACCGTACAGTATTGATTGCCAATACTTCTAATATGCCAGTAGCAGCACGTGAAGCTTCTATTTATACAGGTGTATCCATTGCGGAATATTACCGTGATATGGGTTATCATGTTGCTTTAATGGCTGACTCTACTTCTCGTTGGGCAGAAGCACTTCGTGAATTGAGTGGCCGTCTGGAAGAAATGCCTGCAGAAGAAGGATTCCCAGCATATCTTCCTAGTAGAATTGCACAGTTCTATGAACGTGCTGGATATGTTGATACATTGAGTGGCAAACAAGGTTCTGTTACTTTAATTGGTGCAGTATCTCCACAGGGTGGTGACTTCTCTGAACCAGTCACACAGAATACACGTCGATTTGTCAGATGCTTCTGGGCATTGGATAAATCTTTAGCATATGCTAGACACTATGCCGCTATCAACTGGAATCAGTCTACAAGTGAATATATTGATGAATTATCTCACTGGTATGCTGAAAATATTAATCGTTCTTTCTTGACATTACGTGCAGAATTACAGGAAATTCTTCATGAAGAAGATTCCCTGCTGGAAGTTGTTAAGCTGATTGGTTCTGATGTACTGCCTGAAGATCAGAAGCTATTGCTTGAAATTGCACGTGTTGTTAGAGTTGGCTATCTACAACAGAATGCTTTCCATCCAGATGATATGTCTGTACCAATGGAAAAGCAGTTTAAGATGATGAAAGTCATCGACTATCTATATCGTGCTTGTAAATCAAAGGTTGAAAAACACATTCCAGTATCTTTGATTACAAAAACAGGTATTTTTGAAACAGTCATCAAGATGAAGTTTGATGTACCAAATAACAATATTGATCTTCTGGACAGCTATCCAGAAAAGATTGACGAAGCATTGAATTCTATTTTATAAGGAGGGCAGATTATGAGTTTACAGTTATTAGGACTGGATGAGATCCAGGGCTCACTTGTTGCCCTAGACCATGTAAAAAATGTATCCAATGAAGAAATGGTTGAAATTGAATTGAATGATGGTTCTACAAGAAGTGGAAGAGTTGTATCTATTTCTGGTGAAAAAGCTGTAATCCAGGTATTCCAGGGTACAGAAGGTCTATCACTCAGCAATACAAAAACAAAGTTACTTGGTCATCCAATGGAACTTGGACTATCTAAGGAAATCTTAGGCAGAACATTTAATGGTACAGGTGAACCAATTGATGGCTTAGGTGAAATCTATGCGGATAAGTTTGAAGATGTAAATGGTAAACCATTGAATCCATATTCAAGACAATATCCAAGAAACTATATTCAGACTGGTATTTCTGCAATTGATGGACTGAATACATTGATTCGTGGACAGAAACTTCCTATTTTCTCAGGCAGTGGTCTTCCACATGATCAATTAGCAATCCAGATTGTTAAGCAGGCAAAATTAACAGGTGAAGATGCAGAAAACTTCTGTATCGTCTTTGGTGCAATGGGTGTAAAAAACGACGTTGCTGACTTGTTTAGAAGATCTTTTGAAGAAACAGGTGTTATGGAAAAGGTTGTTATGTATGTCAACCTTGCCGATGATCCTATCGTTGAAAGAATGCTGACACCTAGATGTGCATTGACTGCTGCAGAATATCTTGCATATGACTGTGGTATGAATGTGCTTGTTATCTTGACAGATATGACATCCTATTGTGAAGCAGTACGTGAATTCTCTTCCAGTAAGGGTGAAATTCCTTCACGTAAAGGATATCCTGGTTACTTATATTCAGACTTGGCTTGTCTATATGAAAGAGCTGGTATTATCAAAGGTGGCAAGGGTTCTGTTACACAGATTCCTATCTTGACAATGCCAAATGATGATATTACACATCCAGTTCCTGACTTGACGGGTTATATCACTGAAGGACAGATTGTACTGGATCGTGACTTATTCTTGAATAACATTACTCCACCAATCGGTGTACTTTCTTCATTGTCTCGTTTGATGAAAGATGGTATTGGTGAAGGATATACTAGAAAAGATCATCAGGATATTTCCAACCAGCTGTTTGCATCTTATGCAAAGGTACAGGATGCTAGAAGCTTAGCTTCTGTTATTGGTGAAGATGAATTGTCTGATATTGACAAGAAACATATGGCATTTGGCCGTTTGTTTGAACAGGTATTTGTTGGACAGGGATTCAATGTAAACCGTTCTATGGAAGAAACATTGAACCTTGGCTGGGCATTATTATCCACATTGCCAGTAGAAGCACTGGATCGTCTTGATTCTGAACTGATCAAGCGTAACTATGATCCTGATCATGCGATGGCTACCATCGAAATGATTACAAAGCACGAAGGAGAATACTAATATGGCAGTGCAGGTTGCCGCAACAAAAGGTAATCTCATTCGTATGAAGCGTTCTCTTGCGTTGGCAAAATCTGGATATGATCTGATGGATCGTAAGAGAAACATTCTTGTCAGTGAAATGATGCAGCTTGTAGATAAAGTGAAAATGCTTCGTGATGAAATTACACAGGCATATTCTACAGGTTACTATCTTCTTCAGCAGGCAAATATCTATTCAGGTGTTATCCAGAGAATTGCATCTGAAATTCCAGTTGAAACGCACATTCAACTCACATATCGTTCTGTTATGGGTGTTGAAGTACCTAATGTTATCTATGAAAAACCTGACAATTTAGAATTGGCGTATGGTCTGGAAGAATCTAACTCTAAAATTGATGAAGCGTACTTACAGTTTCAGAAAGTTAAGGAGCTGACAATGGTTCTTGCGGAAGTTGATAATGCGGTATATCGTTTAGCAAATGCTATCAGCAAGACACAGAAACGTGCCAATGCATTGAAAAACGTGGTGATTCCGCGTTATACAAATACAATTCGTTTTATCAATGATTCATTAGATGAAAAAGAACGTGAAGAATTCTCACGAATGAAAGTAATTAAAGCTTCCAAGGAAGCAAATCCACAAGCATAAAGAGGTGTATCACCTCTTTTTGTTTGTGATAGAATATTGAAGCGGAAGGTAGAAAACATGAAACAAGAGAGAGTATTTCCAAGATTTGTTGTGACAAAAAAACAAGAAAAGAATATTAAAAAAGGACATCCATGGATCTATGCAGATGAAATTGTAGAATCTAGTGAGATAGAGAAAAATGGATGTGTTGTTGATGTATTTGGAGGCAAGAACAACTATCTTGGTTCTGGATTTTATAGCGAAACTTCAAAGATTCGTATTCGTCTATTAGGCAACAATGCAAATGAGAAATATGATGATGCATTTTTTCAAAGAAAAGTGAAGTATGCATTAGAGTATCGATATACAGTCATGCAGGAAGATATCAAGGCATGTCGACTGATTCATGGAGAATCCGATGGCTTGCCAGGATTGACAGTGGATCGATACAATAACATTCTAGTTACACAGGTAGAATCCGTTGGTACAGAAAAAAATAAGGATGTAATTTATCAGGCATTGCTTGATGAACTAGAAAATCATGGTGAAGTGATTGATGGCATTTATGAACGCAATGAAGGAGAGCTGAGAAAAAAAGAAGGTTTGAAGCAATATAAAGGATGGTATGGTGAAAAGCATCCATCCAGCTGTATTACTGAAATTGTTGAAAATGGCATCAAGTATGAAGTGGATGTAGAGAACGGTCAAAAGACTGGTTTCTTCCTGGATCAGAAATATAATCGTAGACAGGTTGCACGTCTTGCAAAGGGAATGCGTGTATTGGATTGTTGTACACATACAGGCTCTTTTGCATTGAATGCTGCTAAAGGTGGTGCAGTTTCTGTACTTGCGATGGATATTTCTGAATCTGCGCTGGAAATGGCACAGAAGAATGCAGAAAGAAATGGATTGAACTTATCTTTTCGACAGGCAGACGTATTTGAAATCCTGCCAGCATTGAAGAAAGAACATGCACAGTTTGATTTTATTGTCTTAGATCCACCAGCATTTACAAAAAGCAGAAAAACATTCCATAATGCGAGAAAGGGATATCAGGAAATTAATACAGAAGCAATGCGTCTTTTATCAAGAGGCGGTTATCTTGCCAGTGCTTCCTGTTCTCATTTTATGCCAAAGGATGAATTTAGAAAGATGTTATGTGATGCTGCAAATGAAGCAGGTGTTTCCATCCGTCTGATTGAAGAAAGAGGTGCAGCACCTGATCATCCAGTTAATCCTTGTATTCCTGAAACAGAATACTTGAAATTCTTCTTACTGCAGATCATTTGAGCCAGTTTCTGGCTCTTTTTTTTACGGCTGGACACGTGCAAAAAAGGCTAAAATATGCTAAAATAAGGCTAATGGAATGAGGTGAGACACATGTATAAGATTAATGATGTAGTAGTTTACAAAAGAGATGTTTGTAGAGTAGTAGGCAGAGAAAAAAGTGGTTTTACTGGTGAAAAGTGCTATATTTTAGTTCCATATCATAACACAGATGGTTCTACACGTATGCAAGTACCTGTGTCGAACAAGGCAGGTCATTTAAGAGATTTGATTACGAAGGAACAATTGCTGGAATTGATCAAGGAAACACCAGAACTTGAACTTTTAACAAATAAACCTGCCAATATGAAAAGCCAATATGCAAATCTTCTTAAGACAAATGAAATTACAGATTTGATTCGTATCATTAAAACTTCCTATGAAAGAAATAGAATCCGTATGGAACAGCATAAGAAGGCAGCTTCCGTAGATGATGAATATCTGCAGAAGGCTGAAGGCTACTTGTATAATGAATTGTCTGTTGTATTAGGTATGTCATTTGAAGAAGCAAAAGAATATTTTACTGAAGAAGTCAGTAAAGTAGATGCTTAATTAATATTGACTAACTGATGTATTACAGTGTTTAATAATTCAGTCGTGAGGGAGTAGCTAACTCCATAGAGTAACAAGTCAACATACTGGTTTTTATACCTGGCTTGTTTTAATCAGCGAGACTCATGTATAACTTTTTTTGGTTATGCATGAATGGAATGAAAGATGACCGGACGTGCATGTTCCGGTTTTTTTTGTTTGGGGAGGATTTTTTATGAATTTCATGTTTTTTTTGAATAGTGCAGCACTTGGTGTTGCATTAGCGATGGATGCTTTTTCTGTTTCCATGGCAAATGGATTAAAAGAAGTGAAGATGCAAAAGAAAAGAATGTTTCTGATTGCATTTACATTTGCATTCTTTCAGTTTGCGATGCCAATGATTGGATGGATCTGTGTGCATACGATTGTGACGTATTTTCATGCCTTTGAGAAACTGATTCCCTGGATTGCCCTGATTCTATTATCCTTTATCGGAGGAAACATGTTAAAAGAAGGATTTGAAGAACAAAGTGAAGAGGAAGAAAAACAAGTTGGCAAAGGTACATTATTGATGCAGGGAATTGCAACTTCCATTGATGCGTTATCTGTTGGATTTACCATTGCAAACTACAATCTTGTCTTAGCACTTGCTGCGTGTCTAGTTATCGCAATTGTAACGTTTGTTATCTGCTGGATTGGTATTGAAATTGGAAAAAAGTTTGGTATGAAGCTTGCAAACAAGGCTGCAATTCTTGGTGGTGTGATCTTGCTTGTGATAGGTCTAGAAATCTTTATCAAAGGTGTATTCTTTTAATTGGAATTTTATTCCGAGATCTTATTTGTATAATGGAAGCATCCAGGGAGGATGTGTATGTATAAAATTATTGTCTGTGATCTAGATGAAACATTGATTTCAAGGGATCGAACAATTTCCAGAGAAAATATTGAAGCAATTCGAAAAGCAACAGAAGCTGGTGTAAAGTTTGTTCCATGTACGGGAAGAGGATATAATTCTGTTCATCATACAACTGCACAGTTAGGCTTATTTGATCAGAAAGATCAATATGTCATTTCCTATAATGGTGGTGCAATTACAGAAAATAAAGATGAAAGGCAATTGTATTTCCAAGGGATTACATTTGAAGAAGCAGAAGCTATCTATAAGCGTGGATTAACGTATGATCATATTTGTATCCATATCTATACACCAGATCAGGTATGGGTAAGAAACTTCTATCCAGAAGAAGTTGAATATCTTGCAAACCGTCAGCCATGTACGGAAATCTTCTCAGATGATATTGATTTCTTAAAGGGAAAAGAAATTGTTAAAGCAATCTATATGAATACAGATTATTCGTATTTAAAAAAGATTGAATCTGAAATTACGGATTTGACTGGAAATATGGATGTTTCTTTTTCCAGCAATCGTTATATGGAATTTAACCGTAAAGGTGTATCGAAAGGAAATGGTCTTAAAAGATTATGTAATATCTTAGGTGTAGATATTAAAGATACAATTGCAATCGGAGATAATTTCAATGACTTGTCAATGATTCAGGAAGCAGGTCTTGGCGTTGGTGTAAGTAATACAATTGCGGATATGAAGCCATTGTGTGATGTCATTACAGAGAATGACTGTGATCATAGTGCAGTTGCGGAAGTTATTAACCGTTATGTGTTAAATCAATAAAAATGAAGGCTATAACAAACTGTTACAGCCTCTTTTTTTTTAAATATGCAGTTTTGGAAATACATTTTCAAATGTATCGTTGATCACTAGATCTGCGGCAGTATCATATGGCGTAGCATCTCGATTGATAAGTACAAGATATTTACCGCCAAAGTATCTCAATAATCCAGCAGCAGGATATACAACTAAACTTGTTCCTAATACGACAAGAACATCACTTGATTGAATTGCGGCAATTGCACCATTCAATACAGCTTCGCTGAGTCCTTCTTCATACAGAACAACATCCGGTTTTACAATACCTCCACAAGCATCACAATATGGAACACCTTCAGCATCTTTGATATATTCTGCATTAAAGAACTTATGACATTTCTCGCAGTAGTTTCTTTCAACAGATCCATGGATTTCATATACACGCTTGCTGCCAGCTGCCTGATGCAAGCCATCAATATTCTGTGTTACAACGCCAAGGCTTTTACCTTTTTTCTCACATTCGGCAATGAATGTATGTACGATATTTGGCTTTGCATCTAAATGAAGCATCTTGTCTTTGTAGAAACGGAAGAATTCTTCTGGATTTTCTTCAAAGTAATGATGAGAAATGATTTCTTCTGGCGGATAAGCATATTTCTGGTTGTATAGACCATCCTGGCTTCTAAAGTCAGGGATACCGCTTAATGTAGAAACACCAGCACCTGTAAAAAATACAATGTGTTTTGCCTGATCAATGATTTTCTGGAATTCTTGAATTTTTTCTTCTTTGTTCATCGTTTTATTCCTCCTCGTATTTCTCTAATAATTCTAATGCAATGTGACGTATTTCTTTGATTAAAGACTGTGGTCGTAATATATGTAATTGTTCGTGATATTGAATGAGCCAGCTTGTCAGTGTTGGAGACAGCGTTGTTTTAATATTTGCGATAAACGTTGTATCTGTTCTTTTAGAAATAATCATATTATCTCCAAACTGTTCCAGTACTGGATTTGCCATGGAAGCATTAAATTCAATAGATACCGTAGCTGGTTTTCCATGATACATCTGCATGCTTGTTTTCATATGCTCTTCTAAAGAGAATGGAATTGGTTTTGTTTTCTCATCTGTAATCCGAATATGATCAATCTTATCTAAGCGATAGTTAGAAAAACCTTTATGTTTTTCATCATAGAATACAGCATAGTATTTTCCTTGTGAAGAGACGATTGCATATGGTGTTAAATGATAGATCTTATCATTTTTACGATACTTTCTTTTTTTATCAATCGTCAAATCATAATATTGAAACTCCACAGCAGTGCAGGAAGCAATTGCTGGCAGCAGTGTTTCAATGTTTTCTAAGAAAGCATCATTGTCTGTTTTCGAAGTTGCATAGTATGTATGTGGTAAATGTTCTGCCTGATATGTACTGAGCTGTGATTTGATCTTGTTTGTTAAAAGATCTGTTTCCTTGCTTGAAAAAGCAGGAGAAGAAGATATGTGATCAATTAATACAACGGCTTCACTTAATGTATATGGATGTTCCATATAGTAGAAATGTGGTTTTCCTCGACGAACATGATGAATTTTAAAGCCATAGTCATTCAATGCCTGCATGTATTTATAGACGGTTTTTCTTTCCGCATGAATTCCACAATTCTCTAATTCATCAATGAGTGATGCCAGTGAAATGACATGGGATGCATCCGTTTTTTCAAGAAATATCCGATAGAGACATAATACAACATTCAATTCTTTTCTGTTTTCCATAAATTTCTCAATTCTTTTTCTTTATTATACAATATTTTGGACAGTAAAAACACAACTCTTAGATAGAATATTCATACCAGATGGAGGTGTGATGATGTATAAGAAAGATGCGTTTTTATTGAATGAATGTTTTGTTTTATTTGCATTTGTATGTAGTCTGAATGGCTATGAAGGACTTGGTATCTTGATGGGACTGGCTGCGATATTTTATGCAGATTTCTCAATTTCGTTTCACGTATTGAAAAATGATGTACCTATTATTATTACAGTTTCACTATTTGAATTGATCATGATTGAAGTAAGTGGACTGTCACATGTATTCGCTTCTCTCTATTTCCTTTCATTATCTTCTCTGCTTGTATCTTTTATCTGGTCACATACAAGTAGAAAAGCAAAATGCTATGGAATGCAATGGATGCTTGCTACGGGAATTCTCTTCTTTCTCTCTTCATTTGTATCCAGTTTTCATCAATATACATTCTTACAGACACTTTTGATCATTGCCGTTGTATTTCTTCCATCAAGTTTTCATTATTGTTTAACATATTCACGTCACAAACAAATGATTTCTCATAGAAATACACATATGAGTGTTGTAGAATAATAGGCATGACAAATTGGTTAATACATACATTTATTAAAGATTATGAGAATATCCAGGATGAACAGGTTCGATATTCTTATGGCATTCTAACAACGATCATGGGACTTGTATGCAATACATTCCTGTGCCTTTTGAAAGTGATTTCTGGAATGATGATTCATTCTGTCAGTATTATGTCTGATGGATTCAATAATCTGTCTGATGGATTGTCTTGTCTGATTACGCTGATTGGCTTTAAAATGGCAAATAAACCTGCAGATGAGGAACATCCATTTGGTCATGGCAGAATGGAATACATTGTTTCATTCATCTCCTGTATTATCATCTTTGTGGTCATCTATGGCTTATTGAAAGAAAGCATCACAAAACTGATTCATCCAGAAAAAATCACATTCAACAATGTACTGTTTGTTTTATTGCTTGCTTCTGTTCTTGTGAAAGTATGGATGTGTTTCTATAACAAAAAACTTGGTGAACAGTTAAACAATCTGGCAATGAAGACTGCCAGCCAGGATGCTAGAAATGATGCATTTGCAACATTATTATCGATTGTTGCGATGGTACTGGCTTGTGTATATCCAGATATTCCGTTTGATGGCGCCGCAGGTATTTTGTTATCGTTCTTCCTGTTTTATTCTGCCTTTGGAATGGCAAAGGAAATTGTCAGCGCAATCCTTGGGAATCCAATTGATCCTGAAATTGCGGAAGAAATCAAAACGGAAATCTTATCTGATCCACAAATTCACGGCATTCATGATTTGATGCTTCATGAATATGGACCAAATACAATGTTTGGCAGTGCTCATTGTGAAATGGATAGTGATATCAGTTTGATGCAGGCACATGAAATCGTAGATGAAGCAGAACGTCATATTTTAGAAAAGTATCATGTACAGATGTCTTTACATGTAGATCCACTTGAAAAGGATACACCAAGATCTCTTGCATATAAGAAAATCATTATTGATACATTACAACAGCTGGATCCAAAACTAAGTATGCATGATCTTAGACTTGTACCTGGAAAAAATCATATGAATCTGTTTTTTGATGTGATTGTTCCATTTAAATGTAAATATAAGAACGCTGAAATTCAAAAAGCAATCGAAGATGCTTTTCTTTCACAGCCGCAGCATATGCATATTCATATTACTTTTGAACACGGATTTATTGGGGGAAATCTATGAAGCACATGAAATCCAACTTATTACTTGCTTTAGCTGCATTCATCTGGGGAATTGCATTTGTAGCACAAAGCGTCAGCATGGACCATATTGGTCCTTTTACGTTTACATGTATTCGTAATTTTGTTGCGGCTTTGACACTGTATCTATTATTGCCAGTCTTAGACAAGATTACCGGTACAACAAAAAAACCAGCTGATCAGAAAGCTTTATGGATTGGTGGAATTGCATGTGGATGTGCGTTATGTGTTGCTTCTATGTTTCAGCAGGTTGGGATTATGTATACAACAGTTGGAAAAGCAGGATTTCTAACAGCTTTATATACTGTGATTGTTCCAATTCTTTCTTTATTTATGCATAAGAAATCAAACTGGAATGTATATGTAGCTGTTGGGATTTCTATGATTGGCATGTATTTCTTAAGTGTAACGGAAGATTTCAGTATTGCCTATGGAGATGCATTGGTGATGGTATGTGCGTTTATGTTTGCGATACATATTCTTGTGATTGATCATTTCTCATTCTTAGATGGGATCCGTATGAGCTGTATTCAGTTTTTTACAGCTGGACTGTTATGTTTGATTCCAATGTTTGTTCTTGAACATCCATCTATGCAGAATATTATCGATGCGGCAGTTCCAATTCTGTACTCTGGTATTCTTTCCAGTGGTGCAGGGTATACTTTACAAATTGTAGGGCAGAAGGATGCAGATGCTTCCATTGCGGGAATGATTCTTTCTTTAGAATCTGTATTTGCGGCTTTGGCAGGTGCAGTCATCTTACATGAATCTTTATCTTCTAGAGAGCTATTTGGATGTGTTCTAGTCTTTGGGGCAATCATCCTTTCACAGATGCAGTTCAAAAAAGAAACGAAATAAAAAACAAAACTTCAGAGATGATGATTCTCTGAAGTTTCATTTTTTATTTCATCATTAATTCTGTAATGCTCTTTGCATATTCCTTAGGATCATCAATGGATAAGCCTTGTGCTAACAATGACTGATCATAAAGTACAGAAGTATATTTCTTTAATGTATCCGGATCTTCTTTTTCAAGCTTCTGCAGCTTTTCAAATAGTGGGTGTTCTGGATTCAATTCTAAGATCTTGACAGCTTTCATGCCTTGACCCTTTGCCATTGGATCATTTGCAAGGTATTTCTCCATTTCAAGAGACATGCCTTCATCCGCAACAACACATGCTGCTTCATCTGTTAAACGAGAAGAGAGTCGAACTTCCTTGACCTTGTCACCAAGGGAATCTTTCATAGTAGTTAACAAATCTTTATTTGCTTCTGCTTTTTCTTCTCTTGTCTTCTTTTCTTCATCGCTTTCTAGATCAAGATCACCCTTATTCACTGACTGGAATGGCTTTTCAGCATAGTTCATCAATGTATTGGCAACGAATTCATCTCTTTCATCAAGGAAGTAGAGTACTTCATATCCTTTTTCTTTGAGTTTACCCATTGCTGGAAGGTTCTGGATTTCATCAACACTCTTGCCAATTGCATAGTAGATTGCTTTCTGATCATCCTTCATACGATCAACATATTCTTTTAATGTAACGTATTTACCTTCATTAGAGCTTCTAAAGATCATGAAATCCTGAAGCTTGTCTTTGTTGAGTCCATAGTCAGCTAAGATACCAGCCTTTAGATTCAAGCCAAAGTTATCAAAGAATTTTTCATATCCTTCTCTGTCTTTTTCAAGCATCTCTTTTAATGCTGAAGAAACCTTTGTTTCGATGGATTTTGCCATCATCTTGACTTGACGATCCTGCTGAAGGATTTCTCTTGAGATATTCAGATTCAAATCATCACTATCAACAAGTCCCTTCACAAATCTGAAATAAGATGGAATCAAGTCTTTGACTTTATCCATGATGAATACATTCTTGCAGTAGAGCTCTAGACCTGGTTCATAGTCTGTGTAGTAGAAGTTGTATGGTGCCTTTGATGGAATGTAAAGTAAAGCAGTATAGGAAATATTGCCTTCTACAGTGTAGTGAATGACTTTCTGCGGATCTTCCCAGTCATTAAATTTTGACTTGTAGAATTCATTGTAATCTTCCTGTGTAATCTTTGATTTCTGCTTTTTCCAAAGTGGAACCATAGAGTTCAAAGTTTCAACTTCCTGTGTTTCGATTGTCTTCTTGTCATCTGTTGGATCAGGAATATGCTTTGTACATTCCATTTCAATTGGATAGCGTACATAATCACTGTACTTCTTGATTAGTTCCTTGATCTTCCATTCTTCCAGGAATTCGGAATATTTTTCATCTTCTGTATCATCTTTTAGATCCAGTGTGATTCTTGTGCCATAACCAGACTTTTCAATTTCTGAAATGACATAGCCATCTTCTCCTGAACTAGACCAGCTGTATGCTTTGTCTGATTTGATTGATTTTGTTTCAACTAAGATTCTTTTTGCGACCATGAATGCGCTGTAGAATCCAACACCAAACTGTCCGATGATATCTGTATTCTTCTTTGCTTTTTCAAATTGTTCGCGGAATTCTGCAGAACCAGACTTGGCAATTGTACCAAGATTCTTTTCTAGCTCTTCATTAGTCATACCAATACCAGTATCTTCAATGATGAGCTGATGCGTATCTGGATGTCTTTCAATTGTGATCTTCAGATCTTTCTTATCAACCTTTGCATCTTTATCTGTAAGGGAAATGTAATGTCTTTTATCTAGTGCGTCAGATGCATTGGAAATGAGTTCTCTTAAAAAGATTTCCTTGTTCGTATAGATAGAATTGATCATTAATTCCAGTAAACGTTTTGATTCGGCTTTAAACTGTTTTTTTGCCATGATGATATCCTCCTTAGCACTCTTTATGAATGACTGCTAAATATTGTAGTACGCACATCATAGAAAATCAAGTTGTCATATATAAACAAACTGATAGAATTGTCTTATGAAAGAAATCAATGTAAATCAAATCACAGAAGCAATTGCTTCTATGGCAGCGGATATTGCGTGTATCTATGACCCTGCTGTTTTCAGTGCAATTCAAAAAGCATCCAGTAATGAAAGGGATGAAAAATCAAAAACAGTCATGGATATGCTTTTAAAAAATGCAGAAATTGCTCAAAAGGAAAGAATTCCTTTATGTCAGGATACCGGTCTAATGATCGTATGGCTGCATGTTGGACAGGATGTTCACTTTGTTGGTGGAAATATCAATGAAGCAGTGAATGAAGGGGTTAGAAAAGGCTATACAGAAAATTATCTGCGTGCAAGCAGTGTCGATGATCCACTATATGATAGAAAGAATACAAAGGATAATACACCAGCGATTCTCTATACCGATTTTATTGAAGGGGATCATGTTGAAATTGAAGTGATGGCAAAAGGATTTGGCTCTGAAAATAAATCTGCCTTGAAAATGCTGACACCTGCGGATGGGGAAGAAGGTGTAAAGAAGTTTGTTTTAGAAACAATCAAAAATGCTGGACCTAATGCTTGCCCTCCATTTGTTGTTGGTGTTGGCATTGGTGGAACATTTGATCTTTGTGCGAAGTTATCTAAAGAAGCAATGCTTCGCTCTATTGATCATTCTAATCCAGACCCTCGCTATAAAGCTTTAGAAGATACATTGCTAGAAGAAGCCAATGCATTAAAGATTGGTCCTATGGGATTCCATGGTGCAACAACCGCATTGAAGATTCAAATCAAACAGGCACCAACACATATTGCTGGACTTCCAGTAGCGGTAAATATCTGCTGCCACGTGTGCAGACACGCAAAGAAGGTGATTTCATGAAAACAATTCAATTGCCACTGAAGGAAGAAGATATTAGAAATCTGCATGCAGGAGATGCGGTATTGTTGAATGGAACGATTTATACTGCACGTGATGCTGCACACAAAAAACTTGTAGAAATGATTGAAAATCATGAACCGCTGCCATTTGATCTTCATGGTGCAACGATTTATTATGTTGGACCTACACCTGCAAGAAGTGGACAGGTGATTGGTTCTAGTGGACCAACAACTTCTAGTAGAATGGATCCATATGTGAAAACACTTGCGGAGTGTGGAATGAAAGGCATGATTGGAAAAGGCAGAAGAAGTGATGAAGTGAAGCAGGCAATCAAAGATCATGAAATGATTTATTTTGTGTGTGCTGGTGGTGTTGGTGCATTATTATCTCACTGCATTATCAAAAGAGAAATGGTTGCTTTTGAAGAGTTGCTTGCAGAAGCAGTTACAAAACTGGAAGTGAAAGATTTTCCATGTTTTGTTGGATGTGATATTGATGGGAATGATATTTATGATTTGGAGGAAGAAGCATGAGTGTTTATGATGAATCATTGAAGTTACATGGAAAGTATCATGGTAAATTAAAGGTTGAAGCAAAGGTGCCTTGTGAAGATGCAAAAGATTTATCTCTTGCATATACACCTGGCGTTGCTGAGCCATGTCGTAAGATTCACGAAGATAAAGAAATGAGCTATGTCTATACGAATCGTGCAAATACTGTTGCGGTCATTAGTGATGGTACGGCAGTTTTAGGACTTGGTGATATTGGTGCAGAAGCTGCACTTCCTGTTATGGAAGGAAAGTCTTTGTTGATGAAGCGATTTGCCGATATTGATTCGTGGCCACTTGTGATTGATTCGAAAGATACAGAAGAAATCATTCGTTTCTGTAAGATGGTTGCACCATCTTTTGGTGCAATCAATCTAGAAGATATCAGTGCACCTAGATGCGTTGAAATCGAAAGAAGACTCATTGAAGAATGCAGTATCCCTGTATTTCATGATGATCAGCATGGCACTGCAATCGTTGTACTTGCAGCACTCATCAACTGTATGCGTTTGAAAAAGGCAAAGCCTGAAGAGCAGAAGGTCGTCATTTCTGGATGTGGTGCAGCTGGTTCGAGTATTATTCGTATGCTGTATCAGTATGGTTTTCATAAGATCTATGCCTTTGATGTAGATGGATGCCTGGATCCAGATCATAGTGAAGGCTACAATGATCTTAAGAAAGAGCTGCTTTGCTATGTCAATCTGGATCATCAGCATTATGCTTCCTTAAAAGAAGCGATGGCTGGTGCAGATATTTTTATTGGAGTATCTGCTCCTCGTATTGTTACAAAAGAAATGGTTGCTTCTATGAATGAAGGAAATATTGTATTTGCGATGGCAAATCCAGAACCTGAAATTACATATGAAGAAGTCAAGGAAGCAGGAGCCTATATCATTGGTACAGGCAGATCAGACTATCCAAACCAGGTAAATAATTTACTGGCATTCCCAGGCTTATTTAGAGGTGCATTAGATGCAAAGGCAACAAAGATCACTGAAGAAATGAAAATTGCTGCATCGATTGGTATCGCATCATTAATTAAAGATGAAGAACTGACAAGAGAACATATCATTGTTTCTCCGTTTGATCCACGTGTTGTGCCTACTGTTGCAGACGCAGTCAAAAAAGAAGCTATCAAGAGTGGCTTTGTTAGAAAATAAAAAAGATGACGCCTGTCATCTTTTTTGATAGACACGAATTAAGAATTCGGCAGTAATATCCATTCCATCCTGATGGTTGATCTTATCAATATCTTCATTTCTTGTTCTATGATAATATGGTGTCATTTTGAATAAAGAAATGAGATTTTCTTTTTCACAATGGAATGTATTTGAAATGAAGTATTCTTCTTCTTTTACAAGCGTTGTTTCCAGATCCTTCATTTCATTTTCATATGGTGTATCATAGATCAATTGCTTTAGTTCAAATAAATGTTTTGGACCAGGGGAAACAAAGAAGAATCTGCCGCCCTGTGTTAATACTCTTTCAATCTCATCTTTCGCAAATGGTGCAAAGCATGTGACTGCAGTATCACAGGATGCATCTTCCAAAGGAAGACGGAAGATAGAAGCAACTGCATATTGTGTTGATGGATCATTCTTGCTTGCATGCTTTAATGCTTCCTTGCTCATATCAAATCCATACTTTTCTTCTGCCTGAAAGCCAGAAGTATAATATCCTTCCCCACATCCTAAATCACATAAAACATGTGAATCATACTTCTTTGTTAGATTGACAAGTTCCTGTTTTAAGAAGGCATATCCACCAGAATTTAAAAACTGTGTTCTTGCCTGCACCATTTCTTTGTTGTCACCATGATCAACGGATTGTTTGATCAATAAGTTTAAATATCCTTGTTTTGCATAATCAAATGAATGGTTATTTGCACATCTTGCCTGTCTATCTACTTTGACTAGTTTTTCGTTACATATTGGACATAATAATTTCATGCATCTATTGTATCACAAAAAAAGAATTATTCACTTGACTGACTCTCAGTCAGTGCTATACTTCAATTAGGGAGGCATTATGGCAGAAACAAAAGATAGTGAAGAAAGAAGAAATGAATTTGTTGAAGCAGCGGAGAAATTGTTCCGTGAACATGGAATCGTAGATACTACGATCAATTCTATTGTGAAGGAAATGAACGTCGCAAAGGGACTGTTCTATTACTACTTTAAATCAAAAGATGATGTCATTGATGCAATCAGCGAAAAGTATAACGAATTATTTAATGAAATGATGAATGCATCTATGGATAAAGATACGTATGAAGAACGTCTAGAGCAGTATATAACAAATTGCGTACATTCATTTCGTGTCTTGACACGTCAGGTAGAAGGTGAGGATGTAGATTTAACACCACTTTCTTCTAGATCCATTGAAGAAGCAAAGAAAGTATCCATCGATGGATTATGTGATTTGTTTGAAGAAGGAATGAAAGACGGAACATTACAGTTTGTGCATCCAAAGTATTATGCAGATATTCTGATTAGTGGAATTCTTACTTTGGTAGAAGAAAAAGAAGCGGGAGATGATGAAATCAAGGACATCATCATTGATCTGATTGAAAGATCTGGAAAGGACTAGAAATGTCAGAAAACAAAGAAAAAGATTTTACAGAAAGATTCAATACATTGAAAGATGAAGCACTCAAAGCAATGAAGGAAACAACAGAAACAGTGCTGAAAAAATTGGATACAGAAAAAAGAAAGGCTGAAATTCGTAGTGAAATTGGACATAATGCAAGAGAATTATCCAAAGCATATGAAAAGCTTGGAAGAGAATATTTCTTGTTGAAGGAAGGCAGTATCCAGGAAACAGATGAAAAAGAAACATTTGCAAAAATTAGAGACAAAGAAAAACTGATTGAGCTTTTAAACGAGAAACTCGATCAGCTGGATAAAGAATAAGGCATAAATAATAGGCTTTTCAGCAATACTGAAAAGCCTTCTTTTTTATGTGTGAAATATTAGAAATGTTAAATAGATGAAGAGTTTAGAAACAGTAAACAAAAAGTTTGAAAAAACTATTGCAACATTTCATGGAATATGTATAATAATTTTTGGTTTTATAAAAACTGATTTTAAGTTTAGTGTTGCTAAACAAAGGAGGGATATGATAGATATAGGGCATCGAATCCGACAATTACGCTATAAAAACGATCTAACGTTAGAGGAACTTGCTTCCAGAACAGAACTTACGAAAGGGTTTCTTTCACAGCTGGAAAACAATCTGACATCACCTTCTTTGCAGACATTAGAAGATATTGCGGAAGCATTGGGAACGACATTATCAAGATTCTTTGCGGTAGAAAATGATGAACAGATCGTCTTTACTTCCGATGATGAATTTGTAGATGAACAAGAAAACTGTACGATTCACTGGATCATTCCAAACGCACAGAAAAATGAAATGGAACCAATCATGATTGAACTGGAAGCAAATGCAGAAAGTAAATTGATTGAACCTCATGAAGGGGAAGAGTTTGGATATGTATTGCGTGGAAGAGTATTGCTTGTACGTGATTCCAACAAAAAAGGAAACTTATTGAGAAAAGGTGATTCTTTCTATATCCGAGGGGATGAATCACATTATTTGAAAAACGACACTGATAAGAAAGCGGTTGTTCTTTGGGTTAGTACGCCACCAGAGTTTTGACAGTGCAAAAGGAGATAGAAACATGGCAAAAAAGCTAATTGAAATCAAAAACATTGTGAAAAGATTTGATAATCAAGTTGTTTTAAAGGGAATCAACCTGGATATCAATGAAAATGAGTTTGTGACATTATTAGGTCCTAGTGGATGTGGTAAAACGACATTACTTCGTATCATTGCTGGATTCTTAGAGCCAGATGAAGGAAATGTTTTCCTTGATGGCGAAGATATTGCGACTGTTCCTGCGTATAAAAGAGACGTTAATACAGTGTTCCAGCACTATGCTTTATTTCCTCATTTAGATGTATATGACAATATTGCTTTTGGTTTAGCAATCAAGAAGCAGCCAAAGGATATTATTCATCAGAAGGTTATGAGAATGATTTCTCTTGTTGGTCTAGAAGGATTTGAACATAGAGATATTAATGCGATGAGTGGTGGGCAGCAGCAGCGTGTTGCGATTGCTAGAGCGTTAGTCAATGAACCTCAGGTTCTTTTGCTTGATGAATCTTTAAGTGCTTTGGATAAGAATCTAAGAAAAGAAATGCAGCTGGAATTGAAGGAAATTCAAAGAGAAGTTGGTATTACATTTATTTTCGTTACACACGATCAGGAAGAAGCATTAACAATGAGTGATAAAATCGTTATCATGCGTGATGGTATGATTGAACAGGTTGGCTCACCATTAGAAGTGTATAACACACCAGTCAATGAATACTGTGC
This sequence comes from Erysipelotrichaceae bacterium 7770_A6, assembly GCA_014610835.1. Lineage (GTDB taxonomy): Bacteria > Bacillota_I > Bacilli_A > Erysipelotrichales > Erysipelotrichaceae > Bulleidia. Next base: position 3,686 of record QQXM01000008.1, on the reverse strand, counting down.
AAAGTTTATTGGTGACTCCAATATCATTGATGGAACAATGAAAAAGGATCGTCTTGTCAGCTTTGATGATGCTGATTATGTATGTGAAGACTATGGCTTTGCGGAAAACGAACCAGTTGATATTGTCATTCGTCCAGAAGATATTGATATTGTACCTAGAAATAGAGGCTTATTGAATGGGGAAGTAAAGTCTGTATTGTTCAAGGGTGTTCATTATGAAATCGTTGCGGAAACTTCTTCCGGTACTTCTAAGACAGTTATAATGCATGTTACAGGTGAACATGACGTTGTCAATGCAGAAGCACATGAAAGAATGTCTGCGACTAGCTTCTCTATGGACGTAGAAGACGTTAAGGATATTACTGATGCTGAAATCATTGCACGTGCAAACGCACAGGCATGGAATGATGATGAAGAAGATGTATCTATTCCGAATGTTAATTATGATCTAAAAGAAGATGAAGGTGTATATGACTGTACGTTTGAAACAGCAGCAGGTACAAAGATTACAATCAAGATCAATGTTGTAAAACCTGTTTCTGTAGAAGATGCTGGAAATGAAGAATCTATTCAGGCATTTAACTTTACAAAATCTGTAGATGAAATCAAGGAATCCGTTGCTTTAGATACAGACTTGATTCGCTGGGCAGATGCATATGCATGGTCAACAGAAGATAACTCTCAGGTAGAAATCTGGGATGTTAAATATGACTTTGATGATGAAAATATCACAGAAGGTGACTATCCAATTACATTCTCTACACAAGGTAGAGAATTGAAACTTGAAACAACAGACCACCATGAAGTTGGTGAAAGAGTTGGACTTGAATGGAACCCTGAAGACATTCACGTCATGAGAAAGATGAATTGATAATGAAGTCATTTTCAAAGCTTGTTTATCCATACATTGTATGGATGATTGGAATGATCATTGTTCCAATGCTGATGATTGTTTTGTATGCATTTACTGTACAGGGAAACAGCGTGCTTACATTAACAATCACATTTGATAACTTTGCACGATTCTTTTCAGACCCTATCTTTCCAGGTGTTTTATGGAAATCTTTAAAGATGGCTTTGATAACAACGATCATATGTATTGCCATTGGTTATCCAACGGCATATATCATGGCTCGCCAAAAGCCAAAATCACAAGGCCTGACAGTATTGCTTGTTACATTGCCTATGTGGATCAATATGCTTGTTAGAACATATGCATGGAAGGGTATTTTAGGAAGACTAGGTGTACCAGGTGAAATTAGTGTCTATGTTGGTATGGTGTATAACTTCCTGCCATTTATGATTCTTCAGATCTATACAGCATTATCAAAGATCGATGCATCTTTGATTACAGCTGCACACGACTTAGGTGCTGATGAAAAACAGACATTCTTGCGTGTTACACTGCCTCTTTCTTTAAGTGGTGTTGTTTCAGGGATTACACTTGTATTCCTGCCGGCAGTATCATCCTTCTTCATTCCAAAATTACTTGGTGGAGGACAGTACGTATTGATAGGTAACCTGATTGAAGATTATTTCGTTTCTACAGGAGACTGGAATTTTGGTTCAGCAATCTCATTGATCATGGCAGTCATTATTCTGATTTCTATGTATATCACTAGAAAATTAGATAAAGATGTAAAGGAGAAGTAACATGAAAAAGAAATCTGGTATTTTTTCAAAAATCTATCTTTGGGTTGTTTTAGCCTTCTTCTATTTACCAATTTTCTATGTTGTATTCTTTTCGTTTAACCGTTCAAAATCTTTAACAAGATTTACTGGGTTTTCTACAAAATGGTATGAAGCGATGTTCAACAACCGTTCTATTATGGAAGCAATCTGGTATACAGTACTGATTGCGGTCATTGCAACGATAGTATCTACGTTTGTTGGAACAATTACCGCAATTGGCTTGTCAAAATCTAAGAAGATCGTAAAAGAGATCGTTACACAGGTAAATAACCTTCCAATGTTAAATCCGGAAATCGTTACGGCGATTGGATTTATGTTGCTGTTCTCTTCTCTTAGAATTAAAACTGGCTTTACAACAATGCTTCTAGCACATATTGCATTCTGTATTCCATACGTTATCTTGTCAGTGATGCCTAGATTACGTACATTGGATCCAAATATTGCAGAAGCAGCAATGGACCTTGGATGCACACCGTTACAGGCAATGTTTAAGGTTATCATTCCACAGATCAAAGGTGGAATCGTAGCTGGGGCTTTGGCTGCATTCTCTATGTCATTTGATGACTTCGTTATTTCATTATTTACCACAGGACCTGGGGTATCTAATATTTCCATTTACGTATATTCCAACGTAAAGCGTGTGAATCCTACAATCAATGCGTTGAGTGCAGTTATTGTATATGTTGTGACAGCTGTGTTGATTATTGTAAATGTTGTTCCAATGATTCGTGAAAGGAGAAAAAAGAAACATGAAACAATTGAAAAAACTCTCTAAAATCTTATTAGCATCTTCTACTTGTTTGGCATTGACTGCCTGTGGCGGTGACTCTGGTAAATCTGAAGAGCACATTGATGCACAAGAACAGTTTGGATGTAATGTCTTAAATGTTTATAACGCAGGTGAATATATTGGGGAAGATGTAATTTCTACATTTGAAAAAATGTATAATGCGCGCGTTAACTATGATACATTTGAATCTAATGAAATTATGTATACTAAATTATTAGGCGGTTCTTCGTATGATGTCATCGTTCCTAGTGACTACATGATTGAAAGAATGATTTCTGAAGATATGCTGCAGCCTTTGAATAAGGAACAAATGAAAAATGAAAAGGATCTCAACCCTGCAGTAGTGCAAACGAGAGAATCCTTTGATCCAGATGGTGTATATTCTATGCCATACTTCTGGGGAACAGTTGGTCTTGTCTATAACAAAGAGGTTGTTGATGCAGACACAATCAAAAAAGAAGGCTGGGAAGTCTTAAAGGATACAAACTATAAGGGTGATATCTATTTCTATGATTCACAGCGTGATGGATTCATGATTGCATTTAAAGCACTTGGCTATTCTATGAATACAGATGATGAAAACCAAATCCAGGATGCATATCAGTGGCTAAGAGAAATGAACGATACAATGGAACCAGCATATGTTACAGATGAAGTGATTGACGGTATGGCAAACGGTGAAAAGGCAATTGCGGTTATGTATTCTGGAGACGCTGCATATGTATTGAGTGAAAACCCAGATATGGACTGGATTGAACCAGATCAGGGCACAAACAAGTGGCTTGATGGAATGGTAATTCCTAAGAATGCATCTTGTTCAGGATTGGCAAATGAATTCATTAACTATATGACAAGCTATGATATTCAGTTAGCAAACAGTGAATATGTTGGCTATACACCTGTTAGAAAAGATGTTGAAGATTATCTTGCGGGAGAAGATGGTGACTACTTTGAAAATAAGGCATATGCACCAAGAACAGACGGCAAGAATGATGAAACATTCCACTACAGTGAAAAATTAACAAAACAGTTAAGTGATTTGTGGAATAAAGTTAAGATTCAATAAGAAGAAAGGGAGCAATCCCTTTTTTCTTATAGTATGATAGTAGCAATGCATGAGGGGGAATTATATGGTGCGCCAGTTCGGTGCAGTTGACATAGTTAGGTGAAACTCCTAACCTGGTAACTCTTTGAGCGAAGAGGC
>QQXM01000076.1 GCA_014610835.1 Erysipelotrichaceae bacterium 7770_A6 | reverse complement strand
ATTGCACTTATCCCGAATTATGTATTATCCCGAAAAAACAGGTTTTCTCTATAGAAAATCAAGTAAAATTCGGGATAATATTTTTTTATAATGGCTTCAGGAGGTAATCATAATGAAAATACTGATAACTGAAGCTGTTAATTCAGCTATAGATGCATTTTTTGATGCATTAGGAAATGATTCTTATAAAGAACAGTATCGTGAAACTCATTTCAATCCAATTTTAATAGAATATAAACGAGTTGGAGAAGATTATTATGACAGATCTGTTAACGAAGAGATTGAAAAAATATATCAATCTTACCTAGAAACAGGTCGATTTAGTAAAAGCACATTTAATAAACGTTTAAGAGGTCTGAGAATTCTTGAAGAAGTAGTAGAAACAGGACGTTTTGAATGGAAGTTTAAAATGTCAAACGATGACACAATTACTAATTTTTTTACCGACTCCATTGACCGCTATATTCAAACCAGAGATTTAAGTCTTCGTAATATAAACTTTGAAAAAAAGACACTTGATAAATTCTCGAATCTTTTGATAGAAAATGGAATTTATACATATCAGGACATAACTTATGAATGCATCGTATCGTTCATAAAGAATGTATCTTTAGTTTCGCCTGGAACTATTGATAAAGTAGCTACTGCCTTATCTAAATATATGCGAAGTCTTGTTGATAATAATCTTATTTTTGATGATATTTCCCATCTGATAAAGATGAATAGAGTGAAAAACGAAAAAATAAGAAAAGCCGCAGATGTAAACGACATCGCAAAGATTCTAGATACAGTTGATAGAAACAGTGCCATGGGGAAAAGAGATTACGCAATTATCGTATTAGCTTGCACTACAGGGATTAGAGCCGGAGATATCATTAATATTAGAATTTCTGATATTGATTGGAAAAATAAAGAAATCGTAATCATTCAAGGAAAGAACAATTCTTACTTAAAATTGCCGCTTAATGATAATATTTGTGGAGCATTAGCTGATTATGTTTTGAATGGAAGACCTTGCACTAAATCTGACAAGCTATTTATTAGATCTTTAGCTCCATTTCAAGGATTTAATAGTGGTGTATCGATAAATAATATTTTAAGAAGAAGAGCTATAAATGCAGGCGTAATGGTTGGTGGTAAAAATACAATACATGGGATTAGAAGAATGGTTGCGACAGAAATGATAAAGGCTAATCAATCTGTTTATACCGTATCTCAAATACTTGGTCATCAATCATTAAAATCAACTAGACAATATATTGATTTAGATGTAGAAGGTCTAAGAAAATGCACGCTATGTTTTGATGATGTAACAGGTGATGAACGATGAAGTATTGCTGGGAATATACGGACGATTATCTTGAATATCGTAGTAGTCTTGGTTTAGACATCAGAAATCCAGGATACTATATAAAGGATTTTTCAAGATATCTTAAAAATACTTATCCAAATGAAACAATCATCACCAAGGAAATGACTTTTCCTTGGTGCATCGCAAGATCTAATGAAAAAAGCTACAGTTTCAAAACAAGGATGTCTAATCTCAGACAGTTTACTATATTTGTCTATTCATTAGGTGCCTGTGAGTTTATTTTAGATACGAGTTTTACCCCTAAAATAGAACGATATGTTCCATATATTTTTACTGACCAGGAACTTAGCGATTTATTTAATATAGCTATTAGAATTAGTATTCAAGATCCTAAATCATACAAAAAACTTGTTATATCTATTATCTATCGTTTGATTTTTTATTGTGGACTTAGACCTAACGAAGGAAGAGAAATAATGATAAGCGACATCAATCTAAACGATCAAACGATTTTCATAAGAAAAAATAAAACACATAAGGAAAGAATCATACCGATATCTGATGATATTTCTGAAATGATCAAAGATTATATGAGAAAGGCTTCTTTATTTGAAATGAACAGTCCTTATCTATTCAGTTCACCTAAATTTGATTGTTATAAATCAACTTGGCTCAGAACAGAATTTTTAAAATTATGGGAAGAAGTTAAAGCACCATCTAATACAGCTAGAGTTAGAGTGTACGATTTACGGCACCGTTTCGCTACAACACTCATGATGAAATTTATTGATGAAGGAGAAGATTTAAATAATATATTACCTTATATGAGTTCCTATATGGGACATTCCAGTTTTGAAGAAACTGCATATTATATTCATTTATTACCCGATAGATTAAAGAATTCAAAAGCTATTGATTGGGAAAAGATGGAATCGATTATTCCAGAGGTATCACAATGAAAAAGAACGAACTAAAATATTTTAAAACAATTCGTGATTACTTCGAAATTTTTCTGCCAAATCAAAAAGGAGCAAGCTATCATACTATCAAGAATTATAAAATTTGTATGAATCAATTCTTAGATTTTGCTAAAGATTATTTGGGTATCAAACTCAGAGACTTTGATTTTAATGATACGACTATTGAGCTTGTTGAATCTTTTCTTGAATTTGGAGAAAACAAATATCATTGGTCAGCTCAAACAAGAAATTTAAAATTAGCTGCAATAAGATCATTCTACAAGTATTCAGCTAATCATGATATAACGTTAATTGATATCTACCTAAAACTTCTGACAATTCCAATAAAATCAGTAACTAAAGGAACTATTATTGATTTCTTCAGCGAGAAAGAATTAGAATTTCTTCTTAGCCAACCTAACCAATCAAATATAAAAGATAGAAGAAACCTCGCAATGATGATTACTCTATACGACACAGGAGCTCGAATACAGGAATTATTAAATATAAGAATAAAAGATATCTCGTTAGAATCATCTCCATATATTACTATCTACGGAAAAGGAAAAAAGATGCGCATAGTTCCAATAATGGATAAAACCGTCATACATCTTAAAAGATATTTGAATGACTATGATTTAAATAGTGACGATTATGTCTTTTTTACACTTCATCATGGAGAACGAACAAAAATGAATCCTGATACAGTCCAAAAATTAATTGATCGATATTGTATCATGGCCAATAATGTTGATTCAAAATTTCCAAGGCATATATATTGCCATATGTTTCGTCATTCTAGAGCCATGCATCTTTATCGTAATGGTATGCCTCTTCCTTTGGTATCTGAATGGTTAGGTCATGCACAAATTAATACCACTAGAGAGTTTTATGCCAACGCTGATACAGAAATGAAGCGGAAAGCTATAAATGCGGCTTCACCTGTAATTAATATCATAGATAGTAGAACTAATAATTATGATTTTGATGATGAAGAACTTTTAAAGAAACTATACTCACTTAAATAAAAATATTATCCCGAATTTTTACTTGATTTTCTATAGAGAAAACCTGTTTTTCGGGATAATACATAATTCGGGATAAGTGCAAT
>QQXM01000075.1 GCA_014610835.1 Erysipelotrichaceae bacterium 7770_A6 | reverse complement strand
GATCCTTCATACATAGTTGTGGGTAAAAATAAAAGTAGATGCTTTAAGTGAAGAGAGAATGCTTCAATCAAACATCTACTTTTTTGATATAGAAAAGTCATCTATCGTTGTGTATTCTATTATCTGCTCAAACAAAAGGATACATAGATAGATGACAATAAATAAAGTATTAAAGAAATTCGTTGGTGTCAATGAAATTCGTATAAATTCTCTTAATTTGGACAAAACTGCTGATGGTTCGGATAAACTTGTGATTCATGTTGAACCATACAAAAGCAAACAGTGCAGATGCCCTTTATGTAACAATGATAAGAAACTCCCTTGTTATGATTCAAAAAATAATTTATGTACTTGGAGAGCTCTTGACTGTGGCGGTGTAATTGTTGAGCTTCAAAGTAATACACCTAGAGTTACATGTCCTGTCCATGGCGTTGTTACCGCTGCAGTTCCATGGGCTTTTCATAAAAGCAGATTTACAAAGGATTTTGATCTAACAGTTACATGGATGGCTAAAGCACTATGCAAGTCAGCTGTTTCTCAATACATGAGAATATCGTGGGCCACTGTTGGCAG
>QQXM01000074.1 GCA_014610835.1 Erysipelotrichaceae bacterium 7770_A6 | reverse complement strand
TGAGGTGTTGAAATTCTTTCAATTCCTCATGTTATTTGAAAATCAATTTCTTGACACCTCATCCAATTTTGGAGCGCCTATTATTCATTGTTATATCCCTTTTATTTTTTACTTCATCTTAACTCTAAATACAATACTTAATAATCCAATTAAACCGAATACAATCACACCAAGTAGAGAACCACTATTGCTCTTTACAACAGTTGGAACAGTCATATTACGAGTGTTGAAATAATTAACCGTTACATCTGAAGTTAAAGGATTCTTTTCATCATGAAAAATCAGCGAAGTAATTACTGATGTTCCATTTTCCCCAACTCTGTAATATGAAGAATAGCCATCTTTACTTTCTGATTCTTGTTCAACATATACAATAGTTCCGTATGGAATATCAAAGGTTCGTTTTTCATCAGATTTCAATTGAAATTCTTCTTCATGACCTTTTTTGGTACCATCAGGATATTTTAAGACATAATTAAAATCTTTATTTTTACTTCCCATATTTCCAAATACTTTGTTTGTTACAGTAAGTGAAACTGTTTTAGGATGATAACTATTTGTAAGATCAATAGACATTTTTGATCCACTCAATAATGCTTGTTCTATACCATTTTCAGTATAATTACCATTTTTTTCCTGTTCTTCGTTCAGTTTAACAGTATAAGTGCTACCCGCAGAATCATATGATTCACTTATATTTGAAAGAACTGTTTCAGTTATGACATAGCTAGTTCCATACTCATTCAATCCAGCATCGAAAGTTTTACTATCAAATGTCGTAGTGACTTTATATTTTCTATCTGCTAATTTAATTGCTTTAGAGAAATCAAGAACTTCTGAAGCAATAGATTCATTTTCCTTTCTGACGTCAATTCGAACTTGATATTTACTAATATCGGTTTCTGAAATACCAGTAACAATTTTATTTACTTCAATATATCCAGTATTTTTTTCGGGTTCAGGCAATAATGGTGAAAATGAAACAACGTCAATAAAGTTACCAACTGTGTCAATGCCACTTGCTGTATCTCCAGCTGCAAAAAACATTCTAGTCAAATAGCTTCCTTCTGGTACTTTATAATTTCCAGTATAACTGCCCCAACCAGATGTACCATCAGTAATTGCTTGAAGGTAATACCCTAAATTCGCATAGTATTCAGGATTATTAAGAATCTCTCCTATTAAATCATTTACATTTTTTTGGGTAATAATAGTATTCTCAACTAATTTTGTTGGAGCAACAAGCAAATACATTGTATCTGAGCCTTGTCTTCCTCTATGGCTCAGTTTCCAATATAACTGTGTATTTGGGGTACTCATAATATCTTGATATAAAGTACCTGCTGCTTGTGCATTTAACTCTGCACATTGATTTCCATCAGGTACACTTCCATCACTAATATTGTAACCACTAGCGTCCCTTGCGTATGGTGCATATACAATTTCAAGCTGTTTGTCTTTTCCTGTAGTGTGCCAATTTAGGCTTGTTGTACCATCAGGGACAAATCCTCCAGCTGCACCATAATTTAATAGCTGTGTATCAGGATATTCAAAGCTGCCATTCTGCAAACATGCATAATACATGTTATGAACTGGCTCTGTTGTTGTTAACAATCTATCATTTACATAAACCTCAACTTTATACCAATAACGGACATCTTCTTGTGTTTTGTATGCTTCTGTAACCCCCATATCCAATGCAGGATATAAACGCGTTCCAGAATCATCACTTACAATCGAATAAGATGAACCTGTTACTTTTGTACGAGGTACATATACAAATTTTTCAGTGTCAGTTTCAATATTTGTTGTATTTCGATACCATTTATAAGTAACTGTAGATCCAGCTTCAATACCTTCAGGTCTAGGTAGAAATAAGCTTCCATCTGTAGCTACGTTGTCTTGAATGGCAGAATTCGCAAGATGATCTTTTGTAAATAAGCAATAAATATTAGTATTTGCTTCTAAAACTTTATAATAATTTATTGATTGATTAGGTCTGTCTACAGAATCACTGTAATACCATCTTCCAGTCTTTGTTTGATAGTAAATCCAATTAATCACATTTCCTGTCACAGATTCAGCACGACTACTCTGGTAAGTATATCCTTGTGTGTATCTCCCATACGTAGCTACTAATGTTTTCATATGAACCCAAATATTTTCTTTTTTATTCCAATTATTGAAATCAGTCTGATCATATAATGTATCTGACAGTGTTAACTGACCATTGTTATTATTTGGAATTTCTGAATAACCATTTCCATTTTCATAATATAAATGTGCGTATAAAGGGTTATTTGGTTCATTATTATTATTTTTACCATAACAAATCACAAAATAAGAAAAGCTTTCTGTCGTAAAGCTGGCATTCAGACTTTCACCATCACTTGTAATTCCACCTACATCATTCGTATCAGCTACTGTATTCACTTCATTATTGTCTTTGATGTGTTTTACATTGACTGTAGAAGTATCCATGTTTGAATCAATATCCGAGATCTTTAGATTCATAGATACCTGAACAGGCTGTGTAGGCTCAATTTCTTCATCATTGAATGTGAAATAAACATCATAGATAACAGAGTTTTGAATCGTATCATCCAAGACATCAGATTCACACAACACATCAACTTCACTGTTATCAATCTTATCGGCATGTAAAATTGCATCTGCTGGTAATGCATCCACTGGTGCAGTTACTGTCACAGATACTGAATCATCACTGTATGTGTATTCTTGATTTTGTTGGGCTTCTTGAACTTCATTCTGTGTTTCAGATGTTTCTTGTTGTGTTTCTTGCTGAACTGGTTGTTCAGTTGTAGATGAAGTATCATCTAACGCAAAAACACAAATGAAACTATTCGCTGCAAGAAGCAGAGATATCAGTATTTTCTCAATTGCTTTTACCTTTCTTTTTAACATACACGCCCTCCAATTAAATTGGTCATTTAGAATGATTCATTAGAATCCTCTTCTTCTAACAAGAAGAATGATTTTCCCTTTAACTTGTTTTGTATCGATTGCATCATATTTTCTTGAATCATTGAATGATTCATTTGTTCCAGTTCGATAGTCATTAAGAATAAACATTGTATCTTCAGGAACTGTATATGGATACGTAATATTAGATGAATCATCTTGCATTGTTGGATAGAATATTTCTTCTGTAATGACGTTCCCATTCACAATTAATTCACCAGAATCACTGAAGGAAACAGTATCTCCACCAAATGCTACAACTCTTCCAATTCTTTTTGTATCATCCTGTTCATACACAACCGTATCATTTGATGATATCAATTCTAATTTTGTCGCAATCACAAGATCTCCATCTTTCATTGCTGGAAACATATAATTTCCTCTAAGATAAAAGATACAGATCAGATAGTTAAAGATAAAATAAAGTATTAATAGAATGACTCCTATTTTAAGTAATAATCTTATGAGTTTTCGCTTTGTCTTCGCTTCCATAAAATCATACCAATCATTACTACAATACTAATTCCCAGCATACTAAGATACATGCCAGCTTCAGCTGTATCACTTGTATCTGTACTAGTTTTTGGCTGCTCCTTCTTTTTGTTTGTGAAAGTTACCTTATCACACTTTTCAGAACGACCATCTTTCCATACAACAACATGAGGAACAAGTGTATCATCTGTTGCTTCAACAAACACTTCTACATCATAGATTGTTGTATCGTATATCATGTCTGACTTTTCATCAGGAATGATTTGTTTCACTGTGTACTTATAATCTACAGGTTCATTGTAATCAACAGTGATTTCACCTGTCTTGTTGATTGTAAACTGAGAACTCTTTAAAGCTTTGTTTGCTTTTGTATCTTCACTGTCGATTTCAACAAGTCCACTTTCAACTCCAGTAATTTCTACAGGAATGATTGCCTGTGATTGTTCTGCATTTAAAGGAATAGCAAAAAGAATAACTGCACAAAGTATTATTATGTTCTTAAGTATTACCTTCATATTGTTATCTCCTTTATTGAATCCCTATGAATGTAAGAAAACTATCAAGAAATGTCTTGTTAGGTTTCAAAGGCTGAATGTTTTTATATACTTTTGTACCATACTGTAAATCACTCTGAGCTACTTCTGGTTTCTTTGTCTGATCCAATTCTGTATTTTCACCCTCATATAACATTTCCATTTGACAGAACACCATTGTTCTCTCATTTGTATTTGGATATTTGCAGGTAGATAATGCTAATACATGAGTAGGAACAACAGACGTATCTAGAATCATTGAATGATTCAGAATATAAGCAATACTCACATCTCCAGAAACATCAACCGGCTGAAACAATTCACTTCTTTCCGCATTTGTATCTGCTACCGCAAATACACGTAAAGAGTAAATATGATTCTTTGTTGTTAAAGTACCTGTTGTATGAGAATAAAAGTAATCTTCTTCAAGCCATTTATCTAAGCCGCCAAACATCATATCTTTTTCCATATGATGTCCATATACGAGATTATAAATATCTGTAAATTCTTCGTTATTTCTGTGATCTAGAAATATAGATCCAGATAATGAATACTTACCATATGGATCAGTATTTAGATAATCAGTTTCATTTTCACCCTGCATAATTGGATAGTCTATTGGAGAATCATCTAATGTGAGCCAGGCAACATTGCCTTCAAGTTCTGCTGTTAACAATTCACGATTGCTTGGTTTAAACTTTAGAAATGATTTATCCTGTGCTTCATTGTAAACACACAAAACATCATACATTCCATAACATCCAACAAGAAATACAAGAATAAATACAATTAATATGATTCTATCAATTGTATTATCAATGAAGCGAATTATTTTTTTTATAATGCTGTTCATATAAGTATGTATGGGCTGAAAGAATAAATCTTTCAGCCCATAATGTCATTTATCCTTCTCTTTTCTTATTCTTTAAAATGAAATATCCAACACCAGCACCACCAATTAACATGATAGAAGTAGCACCTGCGATAGGCATTACAATACCTGTTGGAACTGCACCTGCCTTTTCGTTGGTATAAGCAACTTTTGTATCCTTTAATACAGCCTTATCAGTTACAGCCTTTGCAGCTACTGCAGCAATATCGTTTTCAGTTTCGTTTGTTGCGTCACCAGTTACAGCGATATTTGTCTTGTAGGCATTGTCTGCTTCAGTTACTGTGTAGCCTGTCTTTGCACCAAGGCCCTGGATCTTGATTGACTGACCGTTCTTGATCCAGAAATCCTGTGACAATGTGCCGTCTGCACCAGCTGTCAATAATGCTGGGTTATCGTGTATTTCTTTGTTGACACCATTTACTTTTGTTTTTGTGTCAGCATTTGCCAAGTCAACAATGAACTGTGTACCAGCATCAGCACCCTTGATGTCTACTGTGAACTGGAAGTATTCATCACGTGAACCCTGGTTGCCTGTAACCTTCTTGGAAAGAGTTACATCAAATGTTGTTAAAAGATGTTCAAAGTTTGTATCCTTGTCATCAAGCTCCTTTTCTGTATCTAACTGAGCAACCTTTGCACTTTCGTCGTTGTGCATTACATATGCAGAAACAACAAGCTTTCCATTACCGTTATCTGTAACGTATACATCCAATGCCTTTTTTCTGTCTTCCTGATTGTGAGCATCGTCTTCATGTGTAACACCCTGAGCTTCACCTGTTTCTGTTACTACATAACGGTAAACGCCTGGTTCTTTATAAGTTACACCAGCGAAGTTAACAGTACCATGCTTCGTGATAGATTCACCATCAGCAACCTTTGCATCATTAGCTGTGAATACGATATCAGCGATTGTTGGCAAGCCATTAGATGTAACACCATCATTACCAGCTAATACAGCTAAATTACCAGCTGAAGCAGCCTGAGCAGTACCAGCAGCGACAGCATACTTGAATGTGATGTTTGGAACCTTTGCCGTATTTCTCATGTAGATTGTTGTGTCAAAATTTATGGACTCGCTTGTGACTGGAGTATAAGTTGAACCTTCTGTAGTTGAACCTTCTGCCATTACAGGTGTAGTTGCCATTCCAGCAACCAATAATGCTGTTAATACAGCTGTTGTCTTAGGGTTTCTAATTATTGATTTTTTCATTTCTTTTCTACCTCTTCTTCCTTAAATCGTTTGTGCAACGATATAAGTTTTTCCTTACTTACATCTAGTCCATATTTTAACTCTCACTTTTAAGTCTGCAAAGTTAAAAAAGTGAATAAAAATCCGAAATATCACCTATTAATAACCATTGTGTAACCTGCCATTTTAATTTTATAACTGAAAGGAAACTATTATATAACCACAGTTTTAAATATTACTTTATTTATTAAATATTCATGTATGCGTTTTTGTATTATAAAGTCTGTTTAAATGTCTAAAGCAATCAAAAGAAGATATAGAAAAACATATGTTTTGACTATTGATTTTTAAAATTTTTTTCTATTTAGTTATCAAAAGCCCTTTCGAACTGTTTTGTTCAAAAGAGCTTTTGTTTCAGTTTTTATTCTGTTTTATTATTTGTGAAAGATACTTATTTAGATTTTTTTCTAAGCAGAATTACACTTGCTGAGCCATATATGCAGCCAGTAATGTACCGCCATAGAATAGTGTATTGCTTTGATCTGATGTATCAGCTGCTTTGTTTTCCTTTGTGATTGTGAGTGTGCCTTATACAGTTGTAATTTGATAGTTCTCTTTCTTTGTGCCTTTATAGAGTGTATATGTGAATGTATTTTTGTTAGAGCCAACATCTGTAATTGTTCCTGTAACTTTATATGTTGTACCTTCTTTACTAACAAAGCCTTCAGCTGAGACTACGACAGTCTTATTTGTTAATGGCTTGCCATCGTATTGTTTCTTTGTGGTTGCACTTGTTAATGTTACCTTTCTTGGAATGATTTCTAATGTGTCGTCTATTGTTACTGTTTCGTAGTTAGGATGTTCTACCTTTGCTTTAACATTTAATACACCTGCATCTGTAATGTATGGCTGATCTTGCTTCCATGTTCTACAATCTAAGGAATATAGTACTATTGAACCTTCTTTTACAGATGGAATGGCTTGTTGTGTGAATGGTTTAGCATCATAGATTTTTGTACGCTCTTTATCTTCTGGTGTGATTGTGAAGGCTGCTTTTTCAACTGTGAATGTGACTGGATGATTTGTCTGGATCACATCATTATTTGATGCTTCCCTGCTTGTAACTCCTAGATAGTAGTAATACCTTCCAGCATCATATCCATCTTCTATTGGCAATATTGTAGATGCTGCACCTTCAATCTTTTCCACTTTGAAGAAGGATTCTCTTTTGTTGCACGATACCACTGGTATGTATTTGTCTGTGTTTCAATAGCTTCTACATCTGCCTTGATCTGTGCATGTGTATAGCCATATATTGCTGTATTTCCAGTGAATTGTACGATGGATCAGAAGTAATGACATCAAAGCAATACGCTGTATCTGTTGTACGTTCAGAATCATTGACAGCGATTGCAGTACTTGCAGACTTAAAGAACAGCTTCCACATGCCTCCACTCTTTTCTACATAGTATCCATAGATTTCTAAAAAATAATAGCCATCTTCATAGTCTTCTTTGGAATAGCTGGATGTAGTTGTTCTTTCATGTTGTGGACCATCAACGACAATTATATTTGTGACAGATGGATTGTCATATAGATTGTATCTGCCAAACCCTTCTTCTTTCATGCATGGTCCTTGGCTTCCAAGTTACCATACATCCGTCCCTGCATATTCAAATTTCACTTTGATAGGTGAATCTTCATTTGTTTCAAGTAGATGAGAAACACTGACACCGATCGTATGTGGCTTGTTATTGGAAACATTGATATTTGGATATGTATGCTTCGTCTCGTAGTTCTGAAATACTGTAATGCACTTATGTAAGCCATATTCACTTGCTTTGAATAGTTCTTTACCATAGCTTTTTTCATCTTCTTGTAATACATGAATCATTGTTATTCCACTTGTTTTATGGAATGCTTCATTACCAATAAACGTTACAGTGGATGGAATTGTATTCACAGTATCTGCTGGAAGTGATTTACAGTTATAGAATGCCTGATAGCCAATGGATTCTAGCGTATCTGGAAGTTCAAATGCTGCGTCATTATTTTTTGAAGTAACACGTACAAACTGTAAATCTGTACAGTCTTTAAATACACTGCCACCCTCTTGATCTCCAATGTATTTTAATGAGGATGGAAAAATCACACCTGTAAGATTCGTACAGCCATTGAATGTACTCTTGCCAATGTATGTTATTTTTGTATGTGATAAGTCTAATAAACCTGTTAAAGATGTACAGTTCATGGCTGCCTGAGTGTTAATGCGTGTTAGATTCAATGCATTCGTAAAATCAATAGATACTACATCAAATTCAGATTTTGTTAAGCACTTGTTGTAAGTATTCACTTACATTTCAACCACTCAAAAAGACTCTGTCCCCAGAGTCTCTCATTCACTTATTCTTCATCATCTTTGTGTAAAGATGCAATGATATCATCGATATGACGCGCTTTTCTTTCCGTTTCATCAATCACGAAGATTAATTCCGGACATCTTCGAATACTCAATCTCTGAGATAATTCTGTTCGAATATATCCCTTAGCTCGATTGAGTGCTTTAAGACCAGCCTGTGCTCTAGCATCCTGTCCTAAGAATTCACAGAACACTTTTGCATAAGAATGATCATTAGAAACCTGAACATCAGTAATTGTTACAAATCCAACATTAGGATCCTTCACACCAAACTGCACAATTTCAGAAATATTCTTACGAATGATACCTTCTAATCTTTTCTGCTTAAAGTTCTTTGCCATAATTAATCAACAGGAACTTCCTGTGCCTCATAGAATTCTAAAGTATCTCCAACCTTGATATCATTGTAGTTTGCAATTGTTAGACCACATTCATAGCCAGAAAGTACTTCCTTTGCCTGATCCTTGAATCTCTGTAAAGAACCAAGCTTGCCATCATACACAATGATACCTTCACGAATCAAACGCACACCACAGTTTGCTTTTGCCTTGCCATCTGTCACCATACATCCAGCAATTGTACCAACTCTAGAAACTTTGTATGTTTCTCTAACTTCAGCTTCACCAATTGTAACGTCTTCATATACTGGTTCAAGCATACCCTTCATGGCAAGTTCCATTTCTTCAGTAGCCTTATAGATGATGTTATGTAAACGAATTTCAACACCAGCTTCTTCAGCCTTCTTACGAATATTTGCATCCGGTCTAACATTAAAGCCAATGATCATAGCCTTAGAAGCATCCGCAAGCATAATATCACTTTCTGTAATTGCACCAGCAGTTGCATGAATCACATTGATCTTAACATCACCAACTTCAAGTTTTTCCATACTGGACTTCACAGCTTCTGCAGAACCCTGTACGTCAGCCTTGATAATAATAGGTACTTCCTTGATGTTGCCTGCTTCAATCTGTGCAGACAAGTCTTCCAGTGACATTGCACTTGTCTTTCTTCTTTCCGCTTCCAGCTTTCTTCTCTTACGACGATCTGCTAAAGCTCTTGCTTCCTTTTCATCGTCAAAGTTTCTAAACAAGTCACCAGCTTCAGGCACATCATTCAAACCAATGATTTCAACAGGTGTAGAAGGACCAGCAGACTTCAATGTACGCCCATTTTCATCTGTCATTCTTCTCACCTTGCCAAAGGATGTACCAACAACAACTGGATCACCCTGGTGAAGTGTACCATTCTGTACAAGCAATGTTGCAACAGGTCCTCTGCCCTTATCAAGTTTAGCTTCAATAACAGAACCTGTAGCGACTGTATTTGGTGCAGCTTTCAATTCCTTGATATCTGCAACTGTAAGAATTGTTTCCAAAAGGTCATCAATACCATCACCCTTTTTCGCACTTGTAGGAACAAAGACTGTATCTCCACCCCATTCTTCAGGCATTACTCCAAGATCACTCATTTCACCCATGACGTGATCAGGATTAGCATCTGGTTTATCCATCTTGTTGACCGCAACAATGATAGGAACGCCAGCAGCCTTTGCATGGTCAACTGCTTCACGTGTCTGTGGCATCACACCATCATCTGCAGCAACAACGATAACAGCGATATCTGTAATAGATGCACCACGTGCTCTCATTGCTGTAAATGCTTCGTGACCAGGTGTATCCAGGAATGTAATCTTTCTACCATTAATAGAAACCTGGTAGGCACCAATTGCCTGTGTAATACCACCAGCTTCACCAGCTGCTACCTTAGACTTACGAATCGTATCCAGAAGTGTTGTTTTACCATGGTCAACGTGTCCCATGATTGTAACAACAGGTGGACGTTCTTCAAGAAGATCTGGATCAGTAACTTCTTCCACTTCCAATGTATCTTCTTCTCTTTCTTTTACCTTTGTTGGTTCAATATCATAAGAGATACATACAAGTTCAACAGTTTCATCATCCAGTGGTGTATTGATTGTAACTGCTTTTCCTTCCATGAATAATGTTTTGATAATATCCGTAGAAGGATGAGCAATCTTTTCTGCTAATTCACCAACTGTGATTCCATCTGTATATGTAATTGCGTGAACTTCTTCAACAACCTTCTTAAGCTTGCTGTCGAAGTTTTTATTATTGTTATTGCGAGTTTTGTTATTGTTCTTTTTGTTTTTAGAACCATTACTCTTTGTATTCTTTGGCATAGATAACCTCCCTTTCTTAATGCATCACTATTCATGATGCGAAACATTCATATTCTTACATCGCCTCTTTTCGTATTTGCATTCATTTAGATTGCTTTTTTGATTTCTTCATAGAATGAATCAGGAATATCCATCTTCAGTGCTCTTTTTAAAGCACCGTTTTTCTTTGCAGCTTCTACAGCATCCAGGCTTTTCTTAAGATATGCGCCATGGCCATTGGCCTTTCCTGTAGGATCTACTGCTAGATTTCCTTCTGGTGTACGAACGATGCGAAGAAGATCTTTTTTAGCACACTGTTCACTCGTTGCGACACAGCGTCTCATAGGAATCTTTCTAGGCATGATTATTCATCCTCGCCGTAGTAGTCTTCGTATTCATCGTAATCGATATCGTATTCTTTTTCTTCTTCCGCTTCCTGCTGTGCTTCAATTTCAGCAAGTTCTTCTTCAGAATAGATTTGAGAAGCAGTTGCACGTGTTGCAAGCTTATCCTTGAGCTGCTGCTGCAGTTCCTTGTTAGAGAGCTTGTAGTTATCTTCATCGCTCTTCTTCTTGAACTTCTTCTTGCCCTTAGCTTCAGCCTTCTTGCTTGTATCTGCTAGCTTTTCAAACTTGGATACGTATGTATTGTTTGCTGCCATTTCTTCGAGGTCAGCGTGTTTGTTACTCTTCTTTTCTTCCACGAGTGGTTCTTCGCTTTCTACTTCTTCTTCAACTTCGTTGTCTTCTTCTACGACAGTTTCTTCTGCTTCAGCAGGTGTTTCTTCATTTGCTGCTGTTTCTTCTTCCTTAGTATCTTCTTCATCCATTTCATCAAGCACATTTTCACTTAATGTTTCCATCATTTCTTCAGGGATGAAGTCATCATCTTCACTGCCAGCATTTTCTTTCAGTGCGGCAATCTTTTCAGCAGCTGCAGCCTTCTTTTCTTCCTGTTCCTTGATGGCTTCAGCACGCTTCATTTCATTTTCTTTTTCTGTCTTTTCAGCAGCCTTCTGCTTCAATACTTCAGCCTGTGCAAGTAAAGCTTCATAATCCATACCTGCTTCTTCAATTTCTTCACGTGTCTTGATATCGATCTTGTGATTTGTCAGCTTCACCGCAAGTCTAGCATTCTTGCCACGCTTTCCAATTGCAAGAGAAAGCTGTGCAGCATCAACAATAACAAGCAGGCTGTTATCATCTCTGCCAGGCAATACTGCAGTCACAACTGCAGGTGCTAAAGCATTCTTTACAAGAACACTGACATCATTAGAGTATTCAAAGATATCAATCTTTTCACCATTCAATTCATCAATGATGTTCTGTACACGGTTACCTCTAGGGCCAATACATGCACCAATTGGATCAATGTCTGGATTATGAGACAGTACAGCCATCTTCGTTCTATCACCAGCATCTCTAGCAATTGCCTTGATTTCAACGATACCGTTATAGATTTCAGGAACTTCCTTTTCAAACAGTCTCTTTACAAGCATTGCATCCGCTCTAGATACAAGAACCTGAGAACCCTTTGTATCTTTATTGACAGCTGTAATCACAACTCTTGTCTTGTCACCTTCTCTTAATACTTCACCAGGAATCTGTGCAGAATGAGGCATCAAGGCAACAGACTTGCCAAGATTGATCAATGCAAACTTATCTTTCACAGATTCAACAACACCGATAAACATTTCATCGATCTTGTCTTTGTATTCATCATAGACAGCACTCTTTTCAGCTTCTCTGATCTTCTGACGAATGACATTCTTCGCAATAGAAACTGCAGCTCTAGACAATTCAACTTCTTCAATTGGTCTTCTGATCTTACCGCCAACTTCAGCATTTGGATCAATTGCTCTAGCTTCTTCTAAACCAATTTCCAATTCATCATCCTGAACATCATCATCACTTTCAAGTACTAAGTAGTTCTGATAAAGATCAAACTTCTTTTTCTTTTCATTGAGTTCAGCAACAACATCAATATCCTGAAGTTCAGCATCTTTTTTGTATGCTTTTGCAACAGCTTCATTCAAAGCTTCCAGGATTACAGCTTCAGAGATATTTCTTTGTTCTTCAACATCACTCAAAGCTCTTAGCATTTTTTTGTATTCCATGTTTCTCTCCTTAAAATTTTACAGCCAAACGAATGAAGTCAATGTCTTCCTTCGTAAATTCTGCTTTTCTAACAGCAGCTTTATCACGGTATGATAGATGAACAATATTTTCATTTACATCTAAGATCTCACCAGTGAATTCAAGCATCTTTTTAAATGGATGTTTCAAACGAACATACACATACATACCTTGTTTGATTTCATCAAGATTCTTGATTTCTCTTTCTGCTCCAGGTGAACAAACTTCTAATGTGTACTCTTCCTTGATTGGATCTTCCTGATCTAAGATCTCTGAAATCTGTTCAGAAACTAAAGCACAGGTATCCAGATCCATGCTTCCATCTTCTTTCATGATAGATACTTCTAATGTTCTTTCGCTTCCATTCGTTCGAAAAACAAGATCATAAAGAATGACACTGTTTCTTTCAAATACTGGCTGAAACAATTCCTTTAAATGTTCAATTCTATCCATACGCCTCCCAAGCACAACATAAGGAGTGCTTTCGCACTCCTTGTTTACGCCTTTAATATACATCGTTTTTACGTGTTTCGCAAGTATATTTAATGCATCAATTTTTCTCTGCTTCTAGAATTTGTATCAATTCCATAGCCCGCTCTTGAATCATATTTGCAAGCATCTTTAATCTTTTATCACTTAGATTATACTTTTCATGTTTTTCAAATGTGAAATGCAACAGTTTTCTTAGCTTTGCAATTTGTTGTGTTCCACAATATGCTTTGACAAGTTCACGATAATCACCACCATAATTAGATTTCTGAAGTTCTTTATTCGATCTCCAGTATTTGTTAAATTTCTTATCGTCAAAGAAAATATCTACAGGTGCATCAGATAAGAGCCCAGCCCCATTATCAAAAAGCGGAGAAAAACTAACATATTCACCTGTCGAATTATCCTTCATCACACCAAAATTTCCTAAATGTCTATCCCAATTGAATGTTAAACTATCCAATAGGATCATATCCGCGAAATCTTTTTCATACCCATGTTCACAACACCAGTCATGAACACTTACAATATCTTTACATCTAGAAGCCTGATAAATTGGTACATATGAATACTCTTTAGAAGTAAATAACTGGCAAGTTGAAGCAAGCATTCCTTTCCACTTTTCTAGATCATATTGAATTGCTTTGATTCCTAATAATTCCTCAATTTGAAAAACATAATATTCACTATATGGCTCATTACCGCCATTACTTGCTCTTAAATATTCTGCACTGCCTTTATACAAATATACTTCATTATCGATTCTTCTCCATGCTTTTGGCAAAGCACCATCGGTTGTAAATTCTGGTGAAGTCGCTATGCCTTTGATTTTTGACGTATATCCAGTAAAAGCAACTAGAGATAGTTCAGAAGAAAAATGATTGTCAAACAAGTTATAATCCTCAAATTTCAAAGAATCATCTGTAACAATCCAAAAACAATCTGTTAATGACAATCCTTTCGAAATATCAATCACGCCTTTTACATCTCTGAAATCAAGATCATTTGCTTCAAGAATATTTTTTATAAACATTCTATTTTTCGGAACAATTCTTTGTTCTAGAAATTCTTTGATTGTTTCTTCATTCACTTCTAGCTGTAAAGCTTCTGGAAAGCGTTTTTTATCTGCAGAAAGAATCTGAATATTTGTTATTTTCAATGTAATCGTATTATCCATGTCAAACTTTAACAATGTTTCATTAAACAATTTCAAATGATACATTCTACGCTCTCCTATACATTTGTCGTAACAATCTTAACAAAAAAGAGCATATAACAAATACGCATATGCTCCAATACAACTTTACTTCGTAAACATTCTTGCAGCACTCACTGCCTTCTGCCAACGATCATACATTGCATCTGCTTCCTCTTTACAAATAGATGGTTCAAAGATCGTATCTTCACTGTCTTGTTTGCGAATATCATCCATTGTCCAGTAGTTGATCGCAAGTGCTGCCAGTCTAGCAGCACCAAGTGCAGTAGATTCTAATACAGATGGTCGAATAATACTGCATTGCATAATATCTGCCTGCTTCTGCATCAGATAATTATTCGCACATGCACCACCATCTACACGCAATCTAGGAATCGATACCTGACATGTTTTTGCCATGGCATCTAGAACATCACGTGTCTGATAAGCTAAGGAATCCAGTGTTGCCTTTGTAATGTCATACTTTGTTGTACCACGCGTAATACCAAAGATTGCACCTCTACAAGAATCATCCCAGTATGGAGCACCTAAGCCAACAAACGCAGGTACTACCATAACACCACTCTCCTTGTTTGCTTGATTCGCATAGCTTTCTGATTCACTGCTCTTTTCAAAGAATTCCATTTCATCACGCAGCCACTGGATTGCACTGCCTGAAACAAAGATAGAACCTTCCAATGCATAAGAAATCTTTCCATCCAGTCCCCATGCGATTGTTGTCAATAAACCATCATTAGATTCCTTTGGTGTTGTACCTGTATTCATTAACAGGAAGCCACCTGTTCCATATGTATTCTTTGCTTCTCCTTCCATAAAGCACGATTGACCAAACAATGCAGATTGCTGATCTCCGGCAATTGCACAGATTGGAACTTCCTGATTGAAGAAATGATATGGTGCAGTATAAGCATAGATACAAGAAGAATCTTTCACTTCAGGAAGCATGTTCATTGGAATATCCATGATAGAACATAATTCTTTATCCCAGCATAAATCATAAATGTTATACAGCAATGTACGACTCGCATTTGTATAGTCCGTAACATGTGCTTTTCCGCCAGAAAGACAATACACGATCCATGTATCCATTGTTCCACATAACAGTTTACCTTGCTCGGCAAGTTGTTTTGCGCCATCAACATGATCTAAGATCCAGCGGTATTTTGTTGCGGAAAAGTATGGATCAATTCTTAAGCCTGTTTTCTTATGAAATGTTTCATTATATCCTTTTTCTATCAAATCATTACAGATATCAACTGTCTGCCTGCTTTGCCATACAATTGCCTTATAGATTGGCAGTCCTGTATCTTTATTCCAGATGACTGCAGTTTCTCTCTGATTTGTAATACCAATGCCAGCTACCTGAGATGGATCAATATGAGACTTCATGATGCATTCACTCATACATGCAAGTAATGCAAGCCAGATTTCATTTGCATCATGTTCTACCCATCCCTCCTGTGCAAAATACTGTGTAAATTCTTTTTGTGCGACAGATACGATTTCTCCTGCGTGATTAAAAAGAATTGCACGTGTAGAAGTCGTACCTTCATCAATTGCCATGATATATTTTTCCATAGGTGTCTCCTAAAATATTGTTATCTCTATTGTAGAACAATTACAAAAAGAAAAGAAGAGACGTGAAAGTCTCTAATAGACATATGGTACAAAATGATCAGGAAAAAAAAGCGATAGTCTCAAAACTACCGCCATACAACATGTTCAATCAACCATGATAATAAATCATCATAGTGAACTTGATTATCAGCTATCGCCAAAAAAATATCGGACAATTCTTTGTTTGTGTACTGCATTTCAACGCCATTGATTTCAAGAAAAGTCAACATGGCATGTGCACCGATTCTTTTATTTCCATCAAGAAACGGATGGTTACTCGCTAAGCCAAATCCCAATCTAGCAGCTTTTTGGTAAATCGTTGGAAAAAGATCTTCCCCACCAAAAGTTTGAAAAGGAGCATTCATTGCACTTTCAAGCATGCCTTCATCTTTTATTCCTTCAGTACCACCAGTAGCATTAATTAAATGTTCATGAAGAAATATTATTTGCTTTTTACTTAATATTTTCATTCTGCAAGTTTTTTGTAAGCTTCCATATTTTGCTGAATCAGTTTTTTAGAAACAGTTTCTAGTTCTGCATCATCGGCTTGTTCGTAATTTTGATTGTTGTTGATTTTCAGTAAAATGTATTCAGGTTTATTGTTACGCATTACAAGTGCAGATCCTTCAGCATTCGCAATTTTTGCTACTTTAGAAAAATTTTGATTAGCTTCAGTCATTGAAACCATTTTTTGAGTATTAACAATCATATTCTTCTCCATCCTAGGATAAATATATCCTAACAACAGTATAACACTTAAAAAAAATATGCCAATAATCCAAACAACTATCAATGTTCCATTTATCATTTTTCTATACTTTACCAAAACAAAAGAAGAGACCCAAAAGTCTCTTCTATTCATTTTGTTAATTACTTGTTAGAACCTGTACGACGGATTTCAGCCTGTGCAGCAGCTAAACGAGCGATAGGTACACGATATGGAGAACAAGATACATAGTTCAATCCAACAGCATTGAAGAATTCAATAGAAGCTGGGTCACCACCATGTTCACCACATACACCTAAGTGGATATCACTTCTAGTAGCTCTACCACTTTCAGCAGCCATCTTGATCAGCTGACCAACACCCTTTGTATCAACATGAGCGAATGGATCAGATTCATAGATGTGCTTGTTATAGTAGTCAGGTAAGAACTTACCAGCATCATCTCTTGAGAAGCCAAATGTCATCTGTGTCAAGTCATTTGTTCCAAATGAGAAGAATTCAGCTGTTTCAGCAATTTCACCTGCTAATAGAGCAGCACGTGGAATTTCAATCATTGTACCAACTTTATATGTCATTGTGCTGTTAGCTTCAGAAATGATCTTGTCAGCTTCAGCCTTGACAACGTTAGCAACATATTCCAATTCCTTAGGTTCACCAAC
This sequence comes from Erysipelotrichaceae bacterium 7770_A6, assembly GCA_014610835.1. Taxonomy (GTDB): domain Bacteria; phylum Bacillota_I; class Bacilli_A; order Erysipelotrichales; family Erysipelotrichaceae; genus Bulleidia. The sequence goes on along the minus strand of QQXM01000074.1, from coordinate 9,223 downwards.
AAGTGGAACCATGATTTCAGGAACGAAGTTCCAGTCAGGATGTTCTGTATTTACCTTTAATGCAGCGTTGATGATAGCACGTGCCTGCATAGCACCAAGTTCAGGATATGTAACGTCTAGACGGCATCCTCTATGACCCATCATTGGGTTGAATTCCTTGAGTTCTTCAGCAGCTGCTTCGATATCAGCAATAGAGATACCTAATGCTTCAGCAACGTCCTGTGCTTCCTTATCACCATGAGGTAAGAATTCATGTAGAGGTGGATCTAATAGACGAACAGTAACATTTCTGCCACCCATAGCTTCAAAGATACCAATGAAGTCTTCAGTCTGGTAAGGTTCCATCGCAGCTAATGCCTTAGCACGCTGTTCAGGAGTTCTAGATACACAAAGCATACGGATAGCCTTGATACGATCAGCTGTATTGAAGAACATATGTTCTGTTCTAACTAGACCAATACCTTCAGCACCGAATTCAACTGCCTTGGCAGCATCTGCAGGTGTATCAGCATTTGTTCTGATCTGCAGTCTTCTCTTTTCATCAGCCCAGTTCATAAACTTAGCAAAGTTGCCAGAAATTGTTGCTGGAACTGTCTTAACTTCACCCTTGTAAACTCTACCTGTATTACCATCAACAGAGATCACATCATTTTCTGTATATGTAACGCCATCAACTGTAAAGCACTTGTTAGCTTCATCAACCTTCAGATTACCACATCCAGATACGCAGCAGGCACCCATACCTCTAGCAACAACAGCAGCGTGAGATGTCATACCACCACGAGCAGTAACGATAGCCTGTGCAGCAGCCATACCCTTGATATCTTCTGGAGAAGTTTCAAGACGAACAAGAACAACCTTCTTGCCTGCTTCTGCAGCCTTTTCAGCCTCTTCAGCAGTAAATACAACTGTACCAGCACCAGCACCTGGAGCAGCAGCTAAACCAGTAGCGATCACATCGCCTTCCTTAGCCTTCAGATCACTTGGATCAAATGTTGGGTGGAGCAAGTCATCTAACTGTTTTGGTTCAACCATCAGTAATGCCTGATCAACAGTTACAAGACCTTCATCAACCATATCAACAGCTACCTTTAATGCAGCGTTTGCAGTTCTTTTACCATTACGTGTCTGAAGCATGAATAGTTTTCCATGTTCAATTGTAAATTCCATATCCTGCATATCATGATAATGCTTTTCAAGGATATCAGCGACTCTTGCGAATTCGTTGTATGCTTCTGGCATTGTCTTTTCAAGATCAGCGATTGGAGATGGTGTACGGATACCAGCAACAACGTCTTCACCCTGTGCATTCATTAAGAATTCACCGAATAGCTTGTTTTCACCAGTTGCTGGGTTTCTAGTAAATGCAACACCTGTACCACAATCGTTACCCATGTTGCCAAATACCATTTCCATTACGTTAACAGCAGTTCCCCAGGAATCAGGGATGTCATTAACTCTTCTATAATAGATAGCTCTTTCATTATTCCAGGAACGGAATACAGCCATGATAGATCTTTCTAACTGAACGATAGGATCCTGAGGGAATTCTTCGTTGAGTTTTTCCTGATAGAAAGCCTTGAACTTCTTTGTAAGTTCTTCCATATCATCAGCATCTAAGTCAATATCCAGCTTAACGCCCTTAGCTTCCTTCATTTCATCGATGATTTCTTCAAACTTGCTCTTAGAAAGTCCCATAACAACATCAGAGAACATCTGAATGAATCTTCTGTAGGAATCATAAGCGAAACGCTTGTTTCCACTCTGCTTTTCAATTACCTTGACAACTTCATCGTTGATACCAAGGTTTAAGATTGTATCCATCATACCTGGCATAGAAGCACGTGCACCAGATCTTACAGAAACGAGTAATGGATTTTCATTATCACCAAACTTCTTGTTTGTTTCTTCCTGTAACCATTTAACGTGTTCATCAATCTGTTCCTGTACGTCACTAGAAATTGTTTCCCCATCTGTGTAGTACTTGATACAAGACTCAGTTGTGATTGTGAATCCTTCAGGAACTGGCAAGTTCAAAGAACGCATTTCAGAAAGGTTTGCGCCCTTACCACCTAAAAGTTCACGCATGTTTGCATTACCTTCAGCAAACTTATAAACATACTTTTTGTTAGCCATTATAGCCTCCTCTTAATTCTTTTACCTATTATATTGCAAGCGCTACCAAAAAGCCATTATTTTGTGAAAAAAATGTGATTTTTTTACATTACATTTACACTGATTTTAATATTGCCTTGATTTTCAAACGATAAAAAAATGTATAAATATAAGCAAATTCATGATTATACATGAATTGAATCAAAGACTGAAAAATCTAAAATAAAAATAGCTCTTAATCATTTTACACCTCACACTTGCGTCGCATACGACGCAAGTATAAGGTCAAATACACCGAGTATTTGTAAAATGAAGAAAAATCTTGATCTTGTCTATGATGAATTCTAAAAGCGTAGCATAGACTGTCAGGAGCTTAAGGACAATTACTTCTCATTCTGAAATAAAAAAGAAGTACATAGAATGATCATATGTACCTCTTGTTGCTTAAGTTGTTTGAATGTTTATATTCATTCAATTTTGCAGCGTCTAAAGTCTATTCATGAATATGTTTATCAATGTAGGAAAATAAACGATTGAAGTATTCAGGACTGGTATATGTTTCGTTATATCCCTTTCCTTCTACAACATATAATTCTTTTTCTGAAGCACATGCATAGTAGTTATCAAATACCATACTTGTAGGTACTGTTGTATCTGTACTGCCATGAATAAATAACATTGGTACTTCAGCTTCTCTTAGCTGTTGCTTTTGGGATACATCATGCAATGAGAAATGCAGGATCTGCTTTACAAGTACATCAACAGCTGGAAGAAATAGCTTTGCTTCAACATGTGCTAAATTACGTGTTGTATAGTTAATAATGTCTTTAATACTGCTGTAGGCGCCATCTTCTACAGCACACTTGACCTGGTTAGGTAAATAATCTCCCACTGCATTAATGACCGTTGCACCACCTGTATTCAAGCCAAACAATGCAATCTTAGCATCTTTATGCATGCTGATCAGATAATTAATCCAGTTCATCAGATCATAATGTTCATTCCATCCAAGAGATGTATACTTTCCTTCACTTGTACCACATCCTCTTTGATCAATTGCGAGAATGTTATATCCTCTATGATCTGCTTCATACATATAATCAATCATGTTCTTGAAGTAAGAAGATGTTCCATGCACCAGAATGATCCATGTATTGCTTTCAGGATGATTTTCAAGTGCTAATGCATGCAGCTTTAATCCATCATAAGAATTCATAAAGCAGTCTTTCTTTTCACTATGCATAAACCACTCTTCTTTTTCTGTATCACAATGAATCAGGTTTGTTGATTTATGGATCATAGAACGCTTCAAATCAAATGCATGTCGAAAGATTACATAAGAAAATCCAGCATAGGCACTCGCCGCAGTTGCCGTAACACCACCAATGATTTTCAGCGCGGTATGTTTCTTTTTTTCTTCTGCCATAAGGTTACCTCTCAAAAAATAAAATCTCTACTATTTCTAGTAGAGATTATACCATTGTCATTAATGATTTAGTACCGCAAGACGATCGACAATTGCCTGATATTGTTTTTCATAAGCTGCGAGTTTGTCTTTTTCTGCCTGTACCTTTGCTTCAGGTGCCTTGGCAATAAAGGACTGGTTGCTTAGCATCTTATGAGAACGATCCAGTTCCTTCTCTAGTCTTTCCTTTTCAGCATTCAGCTTCTTCTTTTCTTCTTCAGGATCAGAAAGTTCAGAACTTGGAATATACAATGTACCTTCATAGATTGTTTCAACTGTTAAGTCACCATCTAATGCAGCACACCATTCAGCCTTTGCCATCTTCTGCATGATTGCAGAGAGGTTTTCCTTTGGCTGTAATGGATTACCATCAAGATCCTTGATGAGAACATGGATTGGTGCAGATGGCTTTAAATCATTTGTATTCTTGACTTCACGAATCTTGGAAATTGCGGAAATCAAACGATCCATATCCTTGAGTCCACTTGCATCAATACCTGTAATCTTTTCAGGCCAGCTTTCTAAACAGATAGATTCCTTTGTGTGTGGAAGTGTCTGATAGATTTCTTCACATACAAATGGCATGAATGGAGATAACAGCTTAACGATTGCATTGAGTACAACATAGAGTGTTGACTGTGCACCCTTCTTGGCAAGTTCATCTTCGCCATTCAATGCAGACTTGCTCATTTCTACATACCAGCTGCAGAAATCATCCCAGATAAAGCTGTATAGTGCATTTCCAGCAATACCAAACTCATACTTGTCCATGTTTGCTGTAACAGTATCAATTGTTGCATTCAACTTGTTCAAGATCCAAGTCTCACTGACAGTCAAGTGAGTCAAATCAACATCACTTTCTTTCATACCTTCTGGAAGATTCATTAATACGAATCTAGAAGCATTCCAGATCTTGTTGATGAAGTTCCAGCTTGCTTCAACCTTTTCAGGGATATAACGCATATCCTGACCAGGTGCAGAGTTTGTTGTGAGGAAGAAACGTAATGCATCAACGCCATAGTCATCAATAACCTTCATTGGATCAATACCATTGCCTAATGACTTGGACATCTTTCTACCTTGTGCATCACGAATCAAACCATGAATGAGTACATCCTTGAATGGACGGTTATTTGTAAAGTGTCTAGCATCAAATGCCATACGTGCTACCCAGAAGAAGATAATATCATATCCAGTAACAAGTGTACTTGTTGGATAGTAACGCTTGAAATCTTCTGTTTCTTCAGGCCAGCCAAGTGTAGAGAATGGCCATAATGCACTAGAGAACCATGTATCTAATACATCTTCATCCTGCTTCCACGCATCACCTTCTGGTGCTTCCATACCTACGTATGTTTCACCTGTTTCATCGTTATACCATGCTGGAATTCTATGGCCCCACCATAACTGTCTAGAAATACACCAGTCTTCAATATTTTCAAGCCACTGTGTAAATGTCTTTTCAAATCTTTCTGGATAGAAGTTGATCTTCTGATCAGGATCATTCTGATTCTTTAATACATCTTCTGCCAATGGCTTCATCTTAACAAACCACTGCTGAGACAGGTATGGTTCAACAACACAATGTGTTCTTTCAGAGTGTGCAACGTTATGTGTGATGTCTTCAATATGATCCATGACACCTTCCGCATTAAACTTTTCTACAAGTTTTTCTCTGCATTCATAACGATCCATGCCTTCAAATTCTTTACCACAGATTGCATTCATTGTTCCATCTGGATTCATACAGATAGGCTTTTCTAAATGATGTCTTTCAGCAATTGCATAGTCGTTTGGGTCATGTGCAGGTGTACATTTCATAATACCTGTACCAAAACCAATTTCAATATAGTCATCTCCAATGATTGGAAGTTCCTGATTGTTTGCTGGATTGATGCAGTGCTTGCCAATCAGATGCTTTGTTTTTTCATCGTTAGGGTTCACAACAACGCAAACATCACCAAACATTGTTTCAGGACGCGTTGTAGCGACAATGAAATGTTCATGATCTTCTACTGTTTCATAGTTCATGTAGTACATCTTGCCTGGATCATCCTGGTAGTATACTTCAATATTACTTAATGCTGTACGTGCTTCTGGATCCCAGTTGATGATTCTCCATCCACGATAGATCAGACCCTCGTTGTATAAAGTAACGAATACATGCTTGACTGCTTCATTTAAGCCTTCATCCATTGTGAAACGTTCTCTTGTATAGTCTAAGGAGTTTCCTAGCTTCGCCCACTGCTTACGAATTGTAGCTGCGTATTCTTCCTTCCACTCCCATGCACGATCCAGGAATTTTTCTCTGCCAATGTCATAGCGGGAAATACCTTCAGACTTTAAACGCGCATCAACCTTTGCCTGTGTTGCAATACCAGCGTGGTCCATACCTGGCAGATACAACATATCAAAGCCCTGCATACGCTTATAGCGTGCAATGATATCCTGTAATGTATTGTCATAGGCGTGTCCGATATGAAGAATACCTGTGACGTTTGGTGGCGGGATAACAATTGTATATGGGTCTTTAGATTTATCACCTGCCGTGAAATAGCCTTTGCTTACCCAACCATCATATTTTCCTTCTTCTACTGCTTTGTGGTCATACTTCTGTGCTAGATTCTTTTCCATAAATAACCTCCTGAGATAAATAAAAAACGTCCTGAAAATACATAGGACGTGTAATAACGTGGTACCACCTTTGTTTGCTTCTTGATAGCGTAACGTGCTAGAAACGTTCTAAACTACTTTAGTTCATCTAGAAATGCTCAGAAACGACTTCTTTGAATATACATGCCTGTTTTTCATCAACCACAGTGCTTTCTAGAATGCAGGGATTCAAATACTACTTTTCTTCAATGCATGTCAATTTTAACATAGTTAACAAAGATTGCAATCAAGATTTTTGCTTATCCTGAAGGAATCAACGTAATAATTCTGCTAAATAGTGTTCATCTTTCTTGTGTGCACCATTATGTTTTCTATATTCTTGGATTGCGTTCACTGAACTAATCATGAATAAACACATGGTGTTTCCATCAAATTTTTCTAGCGAACCTGCAACATCTGCACTTGTTTTGGAACAAGACTAATGTTCATGCCTAGTGCATTGGCAATTTTTGACATAACTTTTAATGTAGGGTTTGCTTCTCCGTTTTCAATTTTGGAGAGTTTACCTTGGCTGATACCAGTCATTTTTGAAAGTTGTTTCTGTGTCATATTTTTTGATTTTCTTGCATGAATCATAGATATAGCAAATTCTCTTTCAGGCTCATCTTCGTCCCAAATTTGCTTGAATTCAGAATCCGTAGCACATTCCTCATTGATAAAATCATCTAATGTGTATTTTTTCATAACATACGTTTCCTTTCTCGATTTATGTATATGATTCAAGACTTCTTCATTATCCAATAGATCATAACTTTAGAAAGCATCAGCTTCTTTGTAATGAAAGTATCAATGATCCATAAAAAGATATAGAAAGTGAATGATACGTATGGATGAACTTCCATTGCAAACGCAAGAAACTGCATGAAAAAGAAACCTGAAAGATAGATACTCATGAATATAGCTATCGTAATACAGAAATATAGAAGCTTTTCCTGCAATAATGTCCATTTACTCTTCATCATTAAGAATTATATCATTCCTGGACATATTTGCTGATGGTTTTACATACATTTTTAATATCAATTGATTTTGGAATATAGTCATTCATACCAGATGCATACGCTTTATCCTGATCTTCTTTAAATGCATTGGCAGTCATCGCAATGATTGGAATGCTGCTGAAAGATGGATCTTTTAATGAACGAATGCTCTTTGCAGCTTCATAGCCATCCATGTGAGGCATTTGTATATCCATCAAGATACATACATATGTATGCGGCTTCTTTTTTGTTAACGCATCAATACATTCAATACCATCTTTGGTACGATCAATGATCATACCCTTTTCTTTAAATAATTCGATTGCGATTTCAGCATTCAGATCATTATCTTCCGCAAGCAAGATACGTTTTCCTTCTAGGCAGCTGAAATCATTATCCTCGAATGATGGCTGCAATGCTTCTTTAGAAGCAAGCTGCAGTGGGATTGTTACTTTGACACTCCCCATGCCTAAAGTCAGGGGATTCTTGCTACCTGCCAAGTGTATTGGCTGACCAGTCCATTTCTGGCTTGTCGTAGTGCAAGTTATGGGTATGCCATTACCCTTCCTAGAGCAGAACATATAGTTCTCTAGGCAGTATGTCTGATATTGCTACCGCCAACATACTCAGTTGAGTTGCAAATATTTATCGCTCCAAGCAAATCTCTATGGATACGGAAGCCACAGGAGCATGTGTAGTTTCTGTCTCTGGCGTGATGAACACCACCACAGACAGGACATCTTTGGCTTGTATATGCTGGATTAACATACTCAACTTTTATGCCTGCTAACTTTGCCTTGTATTCTATAAACTGTGCAAGCCTATAGAAAGACCATGTATGCAGACTGGGATTGTTTTTTCGACTTGTTCTTGTCGTAGAGCGAATGTTAGCCAAACGTTCTAATTTTATAACTTTAACATCATGAACAGCAGCAGTCTCAACAATCTCGCGGCTTATCTTATGGTCAATGTCCTTCATGATGCGCTGTTCTTTATTGTTGATACGTTTTATGGCATCAGGCTTTTTAGCTTTGCCTAGTTTCTTGCGAAGATATTTATAATGCCTGCGCATATATTTATTTTTACGACCATTGCCATAGAACTTAACGCTGCCATCAGATGTATATGATACCGCAGGACATTTAATACCAAGGTCAACACCCATGGCACTGCCATCGTCAGTATATTCAGGTTCATTAACCTCATATACGACTTGAGCAACTATCTTGCTTCCTTTATAGACAATACGCATGGTTCCATGTTTTGCATTCGCAAATATCAATTTCTGATTATCCGTCATAGAAGTACGGACAGCTATGCGTCTTGATTTACCGTTGATCAGAACTGGAAATTCAATGCAGTTATCTTTAATCTTAAAGTTCTGATTATTGACATAACAACACGGTCTTTTGAGAACAGGAACTGCAGGCTTTTTTATCGTGATGCTAGATTTCTGATTAGCAGGTTTCTTATTCTTAGCAGAAGCTTTACGGCAGTCCTTATTGTACCTGTTGACAATAGATCTGGCATCACGAATACATTGATTTGTCAGGGCAGACGGAAGACTGGTCTTGACATCAGCAGTTGTGTATTTACTGATAGATGTACCATTTGAAGCAGCAGAAACAAGACTATTAACTGTATTGATATACTCATTCATAGTCATAACAACAAGAGATTTCTGTTCTTTTGTCATATAAAGTTTTATTGTTTCTGACAGCTGCATATTTATACCTACACGCTTTTCTGATTCTCAATGTATTGTTTAATGACTGCAAGTGGAGCACCACCAACAGTGCTTACAAAATAACTGTTAGTCCACAAACTCGGAAGTCGTAAAGAAACACCAGAAACAAAGCCAGTAGAATAATCACAGAAAAATTCAAAAAATATGTTTTCGCAAATGAATCTTTTTTATTCCGTTGTTTTTTCACACTTTCATCTATATTGTCTAAATTATATCGAATATGCACTTTCTTGAAAATGCAAA
>QQXM01000073.1 GCA_014610835.1 Erysipelotrichaceae bacterium 7770_A6 | reverse complement strand
GGAATAAAAAAATGGCTCTCTCTACGGAATGGGTGGCTCTCAAAATCGGACAAAGTGGCTCTGGAGGAGTGGAATATTCAATTACTATATCTGTATCATTCTGGAAGTTTGATTGCCAGGGAGTGTATTAAAAATGAAATGAATGAGTACCTGAAAATATGGGTATATAAAAGAACGGGTTTTAATTCACATACACAGTCATACAAAGAAGATTTGTATCAGGAAGCACTTTTAGCGTTATATGAAGCAATGGATTCCTATCGAGATGATAAAAAGGCATCTTTTGTAACCTATACAAAATATCTTGTGGATTGCAAATTAACGAATTTCATTACGAGAACGATCCATAATCGAAGTGTACCTTCTGAATTTGTGATGTCTTTAGATAAGCTGATTGCGGATGAATGTGAAATGATTGAAACGGTTGCTACATCGGATAGTCTTTCCATGCCGGAATATAGACTTGCTTTTATAGAGTGTAAAGAACAAGTGGATAAAGCGTTGTGCTCATTAGATGTAAAAGAAAAAGATGTATTATACGCATGGCATGAGGGTATGTCTTATGAGGAAGGGTGTGCAAGATTGCATATGAGTCGTAAAACATATGATGGAAAATTGCAGAAGGTTAAAAAGACAATTCGTAGAGCTTGCGCAATCAATAAAACGCTGCAACGTGTATGAAATTAATTGCTTTGATTGCTTTGATGTGATAGAGTATTAAAGCATTTGAAGGAGTTTTTCGTAATGGCAAAAGAAGATAAAGCTATCCTGGCTTGTGAAGTGTGTCTTTGTAGAAATTATACAACACATCGGTCAAAGAAGAACAATGGCAAACGATTGGAGCTTAGAAAGTATTGTCCGCATTGTGGAAAAGTGACGCTCCATAAGGAAACAAAATAGGAGGTTTCCATATGACAGATGAAAAAAAGAAAGTAAATAAACAGAAGAAAGATCATTGGTTTTCATTCAGTGGTATTCGTAAAGAAGCTAAGAGAGTAAGATGGCCACACTGGAAGAGTGATGGACAGAATAATCCTGGTATTCTACAGAATTCAGGTGAAGTAATTCTTTTTACTGCTTTTTTCGCAATTTTCTTTGTACTTTGTGAATTTGGCGTAACATTCTTACTGAAGTTAATTGGTATTGGAGCATAAGAATATGACAGAAATGGAAAATGCAGATTTATTGAACGATGAAGAAGTAAAGCGCTGGTATGTTGTAAATACATATTCCGGCCATGAAAATCGTGTTAAAGATAATCTTGAAAAGCGTGTTGAATCTATGGGTATTCAGGATTGCTTATTCAGAATCTTAGTTGCTGAAGAACCAGAAATTGAAATCAAGGGCAATAAGAAGATTGAAAAGATGCATAATCTTTTCCCTGGCTATGTCTTTGTTGAAATGAAGATGACAGATGAAGCTTGGTATGTTGTTAGAAATACACCAGGTGTAACTGGATTTATTGGATCTAGTGGTGGCGGTGCAAAGCCATTCCCTGTTTCTCCGGATGAAATGGAATCTATTCTTAGAAGAATGGGTCAATCTGACAAAAAAGTTATCGTTGATTTTGCGGTTGGCGATACTGTTAAGATCTTAACGGGTCCATTCCAGAATATGGAAGGAACTGTTTCTACAATGAATGATCAGACACAGACAGCAGATGTATTGATTAATTTATTTGGAAGAGAAACACCAGCAACAGATATCAGCTATAACGATATCGAAAAAGTAGCAGAATAAGGCACAAAATGTGCCTTTTTTCTTGACAGAGAAGAAGTGGTGAAGTAGTATATCTGAGCACGTTAGTGCATCTTTTATGTATGCGTGGGAGAAAGAAGTAAACTTTCGATGACCACTGCATGCGGATTTTCTAAATAGGAGGAAACCACATGGCAAAGAAAATTACAAAAATTTCTAAGCTTCAGTTCCCAGCTGGTGGCGCTAAACCAGGTCCAGCTCTAGCTGCAGCAGGAATCAACATGCCTCAGTTCTGTACAGCATTCAATGATCAGACTAAGGACAGAAAAGGTGATATCGTTCCAGTTATCATCACAGCTTATGAAGACAAGTCTTTCGAATTCGTTCTAAAGACAACTCCAGCAGCAGTTCTTTTAAAGAAGGCTGCAGGTATCCAGAAGGCTTCTGGTACACCTAACACAGTTAAGGCTGGTAAGATCACACAGGCTCAGTTAAAGGAAATTGCTGAGTACAAGATGCCAGACTTAAATGCAAATGATGTAGAAGCAGCAATGAAGATTATTGCTGGTACAGCTCGTAACATGGGCATCGTAGTGGAGGGTGAATAAGCATGGCAGGTAAGAAGTACGCAGCTGCTCTCTCACAGGTAGATCGCAGCAAAACATATGATTACAAGGAAGCAATCACACTTGCTAAGAAGATTTCTTCCACAAAGTTTGATTCTTCAATGGAAGTTTCATTCTTCTTGAATGTAGACCCAAGACAGGCAGACCAGAACATCCGTGGTGCTATGGTACTTCCTAATGGTACAGGTAAGAGCCAGAAGGTCCTTGTTATCACACAGGGTGCTAAGGAAGAAGAAGCTAAGAATGCTGGTGCTGACTATGTTGGCGGTGCTGACATGCTTGAAAAGATCCAGGGTGGATGGTTCGACTTCGATATTATCGTAGCTACACCAGACATGATGGGCCAGCTAGGTAAGTTAGGTAGAGTTTTAGGTCCTAAGGGATTAATGCCTAACCCTAAGACAGGTACAGTTACAATGAACGTAGCTCAGGCTATCGAGGAAATCAAGAAGGGTAAAGTTGAATACCGTGTTGATAAGGACGGTAACGTAAATGTAATGTTCGGTAAGGTATCCTTTACTGAAGAAGCATTAAACGAAAACTTCAAGGCTCTTTTTGACCAGATCAGCAAGGTTAAGCCAAACTCTGTTAAGGGTGCTTATATCAAGAAGATTACAGTATCCACAACAATGGGTCCTGGTATCAACGTTACAGTTGAATAATCCAACTAAGAGAAACTTCGGTTTCTCTTTTTTCATACTTCTTTCACAGTTATTACATAATTTCAACACATTTCATCAGTAGTATATAAACATCAGATAGGGATATCTGAAATCAGTTTTCATAAAATTTTTCTCCCAAGAAAAGATCACACATAAAATGTGTGGTCTTTTTGATGGAAGTGACTATAATGATAATCATATTAGTTAGAGGTATTAAACTATGCTGGATGAAAAAAGAATGAATCGTGTATTAGAAAGACTAGATACAGATCAAATGCTAATTACAGATCCTTTTGCCATTTATTATTTAACTGGAAGATGGATTTTTGCGGGTGAAAGATTTCTTGGGCTATTAATTAAAAAAGGAAAAAAACCAATTCTTTATTTGAATGAATTGTTCCGTTTTGATGAAGACCTTGGCGTCACAAAGAAAATGATTACAGATACAGATTCTGTTGCTGAATTGCTGAAATATGATGTTGATCCAAATGAAGCATTAGGTGTAGATAAAACATTGGCAGCTAGATTCTTACTGCCTATGATTGATGGTGCAATTGCATCAAAATTCATTAATGGTTCTCTTGCGGTAGATCATACAAGAGCAATCAAGGATGAAGAAGAGATTGCTCTAATGAGAGAAAGCAGCCACATCAATGATCTTGCGATGGCAGAATTTAAAAAGCTTCCAAAAAGCGGAATTACTGAAATTGAAGTTGCGAATCAGATGCTGGATATTTATAAAAAACTTGGTGCAGAAACGTATTCTTTCTCTCCAATTGTGGCGTTTGGCGTGAATGCAGCCGATCCTCATCATATGCCAGATGAAACTGTTCTCCATGAAGGTGAGACGGTGTTGTTTGATGTTGGATGCAAATATCATGGATATTGTTCTGATATGACTAGAACATTCTTCTTTAAAGGTACACCAACAGAGGAACAGATGAGAATCTATTATCTTGTACGTCAGGCAAATGAAGATGCAGAAGCATATGTAAAGCCTGGTGTTAGATTGTGCGATATTGATTCAAAAGCAAGAGATGTCATTACTGCTGGTGGATATGGAAAAGATTTCACACATAGACTTGGACACTTTATTGGAATTGAAGATCATGAATATGGAGATGTTTCTCAGGGATTTCAGGATATTGTTGTTCCAGGCAATGTCTTCTCTATTGAACCAGGTATTTATCATAAAGAAACAATGGGTGTTAGAATTGAAGATTTGATTCTTGTTACTGAAGATGGTCATGAAGTGTTAAATCATTATTCTCATGAATTAGAAATTATTGAGTAAAAGAAAAGCTTATCCAAGATGATAAGCTTTTTAAATAGTTACTTTTCAATTGAGTTTATGAAATTTAACAATACGTCACAATAATGTTTGTTATCTTCTGCGAAGCACATATGCCTAGCGCCATCAAACAATTCCCATTGAGCATCTTGAATACGATCAAACATTGTTTTAGCGACAAGTGGAGTGCATAAATCGTTTGTTCCGGACATGATTTGCACTGGTACTTTAATTTCGTGTAAACGATCAATATATTCAAAATTTTTTAAAGAACCTGTTGGATTGTATTCATTTGGACCCCATCCGTATAAATATGCCTCACTTCCGTTTTTCTTTGTACGCGTTAAGCATTCGGGATCTGTATTTTTGATGTCTGCGCAATGCAGTTTCATGAATGTATCGTTTGCCTTTAGATATTCAGGTTTATCCCATATGTTATTCTTTTCGGCAAATGCAATCGCATCTTGATCTTTTTTTGACATCAAGGAAATTAAGCGATGTTGTTCATGTGCCCATAAAGAAGAGGATGGTAATGTGGAAGAAAGAATAATACCTTTAATACCCTCTGGTTTTCTTTCAATCAAATACTGGATAATCAGCATTCCACCCCATGACTGCCCTAATAGATATACTTCATCTAAGTGCAGATGTTTACGTAATGCAATGAGTTCATCAATCCATGTATCAGCGTTCCATAATTCTGGATGACCATCTAAATAGCTGTTTCCACAGCCGATTTGATCGTAAGAAATAACTTTTCTTCCACTGTCAGCAATACAGTCTAACAGTTCCATGTAATTGTGTGTTGATCCAGGTCCACCATGAATCAAAACAATTGGTGTTTTATCTCCACCGTTAACGATTCGATAATATGTTTTGTAATCTAAATATGGCATGTAGCCTTCTGTAATTTTTCTCATAGATGCTATTGTAATACAAAAAACGACTTTTTGGCATAAAAAAGCGAAATTCTATTGACACACTCGAAATATGTGGTAACATAATCACGCGTTATCAAATACCATAGACAGTAACGGCGGATGCTTAATTATGTTACCGAGGTGAATGAAAGTTATTAAATAAAACAAACTTTTTAACCCTCGTGAATTCCGCGAGGGTTTATTTATGCGTATGCGATAACTAGAAAAGAAAGGTGATTGAATGAATCAGACTGTTTTAGAAGGTAAGAAGACTGTTGTTTCTGAAATCGAAAACAAGTTTAAGAATTCAGGTTCCACTGTTGTCGCAGAGTACCGTGGACTCAGCGTAGCTGAAGTTACAGAACTCAGACGTGCATTAAGAGCTGAAGGCGTAGAAATGAAGGTATATAAGAATACTTTAGCTTCTATTGCTGCTGATAATGCAGGTTTCGGTGAATTAAAGGATTCTTTAACAGGTCCAAATGCGATCGCATTCGGTGAAGATGAAACTGCAGCTGCTCGTGTAATGGCTAATTTCGCTAAGAAGCACGAAGCACTTGTACTTAAGGCAGGTATCGTTGAAGGTAAGGTAGTTGATACAAATACTATCAAGGAACTTTCTGCACTGCCAAACAGAGAAGGCATGCTCAGTATGTTGTTATCTGTATTGAATGCTCCTGTTACATCATTTGCTCGTGCAGTAAATGCTGTTGCTGAAGCAAGACCAGCTGATGGAGCTGCTGCTCCAGCTGCTGAAGAAGCACCAAAAGAAGAAGAAGCTGCTACAGAAGCAGCTGCCTAAGGAGGAAAATTAAAATGGCAAAGTTAACACAAGATGAAATTCTTGCATATTTAGATGAAGCAACAATTCTTGAACTCAATGAACTCGTAAAAGCAATCGAAGAAAAGTATGGCGTTTCTGCTGCTGCTCCAGTTGCTGTTGCAGCTGCTGCTGATGCAGGTGCTGCTGCTGAACCAAGCACAGTAACAGTTACATTAAAGGAAGTAGGCGCTACTAAGGTTGCAGTTATCAAGGCTGTTAGAGAAATCACAGGTCTTGGACTTGTTGATGCTAAGAAGCTTGTTGATGGCGTTCCAGCTGAAATCAAGAAGGACATTGCTCCTGAAGAAGCTGCTGAAATCAAGAAGAAGCTTGAAGATGCAGGCGCTGCTGTTGAAGTTAAGTAATTAATTTCATAAAACAAAAAGAAAAGATTTTGAAAGGCCGAATGTTTGTTCGGCTTTTCGACAACTAGAAAGGATTTAGTTATACGGCACATTATTATACCGACAACCGAAATCTGCCAAAAAACCGGAAGGATCATTCTTTCCGGTTTTCGGGCATCTTATTCACCTTTACAACTGATAATGGTGTTTTCTCAAAAACAGGGATCGATTATGGCTCTGAAGTATTACTGAAATCTGTATGCCGAGAACCAATCGAAGGAAAGGTCTTGGATATGGGATGTGGGTATGGCACACTTGGAGTTGTCATACAAAAACTAAACCCTTCCTGTTCTGTTGTCTCTGTTGACGTAAATCCTAGAGCTGTTGAACTAACAGGAATCAACAGTCAACAGAATGGCTTGGATTTAAATGCGTTTGTTTCAGATGGGTTTGAATCTGTGGAAGGAACATTTGATCACATCGTTTCTAACCCGCCAATCCGTGCAGGCAAGAAAGTGATTTATAAAATGTTTGAAGATGCATACATGCACTTGAATGAGGGTGGTTTATTTACAATTGTCATCCGTAAACAGCAAGGTGCAGAAAGTGCGGTAAAAAAATTAAATGAAATATTTAACAATTGTGAAGTTATTGACCGTGATAAAGGATATTGGATTTTGCAAAGTTCGAAATTGACGGGTTGATGGACTTATGTTACTATTGTAAATTGTAAAAAAGTCGAATATGTGGGTAGGGGATTTATGCCCTTTTTCGGCGTTTAGCGGTGCTACGAAAGGATGGTTATATGGAAAAAACAAAAACATACCATGACGTGCATTACGGTAATAAAGCTGTACGTAGAGATTATTCAAAGATTTCTTCCGGATTACCAATGCCAGATTTAGTTGGAATTCAAACAGATTCTTATGAATGGTTTTTAAAGGACGGCATCAGGGAAGTATTTAATGATATCTACCCTATTTCAAACTATAGCAAAGATATCCGCTTGAAATTCCTTGATTATGAATTTGGCGAACCAAAATATTCAATTAACGAATGCAAGTACAGAGAAACAAATTACTGTGCTCCTTTAAGAGCGAAAATGGAACTCGAAGTTGAGGATTCTGAAACTCATGAAGTAATTACAAAGTGGGAAGAAGTATTCTTGGGCGATTTTCCATTGATGACACCTGCAGGAACATTCATTATTAATGGTGCAGAACGTGTTATTGTATCTCAGATCGTAAGATCTCCAGGTGCTTATTTTGATATTGCTACAGATGAAAGAAGTGGTAGAGATACATATACATGTGAGCTCATCCCTTCAAGAGGCACATGGCTTGAATTCATGTCTGATGATAAGAAGGCAGCATTAGGCAGAATTTTAAATGTATCTATTGATAGACGTAGAAAGGTTCTTTCCACAATTTTATTCAAGGCTATTGGTATGAGCTTGAATGAAGAAAAGGGAGAAGATGCTTTTGATACAACAAAGATGGAAAAATTTCTGAAAGCATTGAACATGGAAGTTCATGATGATGTTGTTGTACCAGAAGAAGAAAGAAAGTTCCAGAATGATTACATGCTTCTTTATACTTCTGTATTTGGAAACTATGAAGAAGTAAAAAATACTTTAAATGCTGATAAGACTGAAACAACAAATGATGCTTTGTTGACAGTGTATGAAAACCAGAGAGCTGATGAAATCGCTACTGTTGAAGGTGCATTGAACTTAATGGATGCAAAATTCTTTGACTATAGAAGATATGATTTAACAAAGGCTGGTCGTTATAAGACACGTAACAAGTTAAATATTCTTGATCGTATGTTGAATCATACAATGGCTGAAGATCTTATCGGTGCTGATGGAAATGTACTTGTTAAGAAGGGTACTTTCATCAACAAAGAATTAAGAAATGAATTAAGAGATGGAATCAACAAGGGAATTGCATTAAAAGCATTACCATTTGTTCATAAATTCTCTCATCCATGTACTTTAGAAGCTTCTACAAAGGACTATTATGCATTAGTTGGCAGAGTATTAGCTGATGATCTAGATGGCGAAACAGATAGAACTGAACTTGAAGAAGGTACAGTAATTACTCTTGAAGATGCAAAGGCTATTGCAGCTGAATTTGAAACAGTTAAAATCTACACAGGTATCGTAGCACAAGAAGTTAAAGTAAATAACAATAACATCAGTGCAGTATTGGATCTTGGTTCTAGACTTTATGTTGTTGCAAGAGCAACAGAAAATGGTGCTGATCTTTGCGACGAAGATGGTGAATACCTCATTCCTAGATATCTGCCTGATTTCTCAGTAGATAAGATTTCAAATGCTACAAGAGAAGCAATTATGTCAGAAGCAACAAAGAGCCAGGATGTTTCTATCTGGCTTGTAGGTGCTGCTGTACAGGAAGTAAAGGTTAATACAGAAGATGGTCATCCAGTTCAGTTAATTGGTATTGACCCATTAAATGAAAAGCACACAATTACAATCAGTGATATGTATGCTTTATATAACTATGAATTAACAATGTTTGATGGCGTTGGAAGCCAGGATGACATTGATATGCTTGCTAATAGACGTATCCGTACTGTTGGTGAGTTGATTCAGAACCAGTTCAGAATTGGTTTAAGCCGTATGGAAAGAGTTGTTAAGGAAAGAATGTCTATTGCTGAAGTAGCTAACCTTACACCAAAACTCTTAACAAACACACGTCCATTAACTGCAGCAATTAAAGAGTTCTTCTCTTCATCCCAGTTGTCACAGTTCATGGATCAGGAAAACCCACTTGCAGAATTATCTAACAAGAGACGTATTTCCGCATTAGGTCCAGGTGGTTTGACACGTGAAAGAGCTTCTTTCGAAGTACGTGATATTCATAACTCTCACTATGGAAGAATTTGTCCTATCGAAACACCTGAAGGTCCAAACATCGGTTTGATCAACAACTTAACTACTTATGCTAGAGTCAATGAATATGGTTTCATTGAAACACCATATAGAAAAGTTGAAAAAGACGGTACATTAACAGATGAAATCGTTTATATGGATGCTAACGAAGAATATGATCACGTTATTGCACAGGTAAACGAAATTCAGGATGGTAAGCTTGTTGGTGACCAGGTCGTTGCTCGTATCGCTGGTGAAACTGTCATGGTTGATAAAGAAGACGTAGATTTCGCAGATGTATCTCCAAGACAGACAGTATCAGTTGCAACTGCTTGCGTACCTTTCCTTGAAAACGATGACGGACACCGTGCTCTTATGGGTGCGAACATGCAGCGTCAGGCAGTTCCTCTACTCAACCCACATTCTCCATATGTTGGAACAGGTATGGAACATGCTGTAGCACGTTATTCTGGTGCAGCTGTTGTTTGTACAGGTGAAGGTGTTGTTACATACGTTGATGCAAACAAGATCATTGTTGAAGAAGACAATGGTAAAGAAAAGATTTATGATTTGATTTCATTTGCTAGATCAAACGCTTCTACTTCTATTATTCAGAAGCCAATCGTTTGGGATGGTGAAAGAGTTAAACCAGGTGATATTCTTGCTGATGGTCCATCTATGCAGAACGGTGAATTAGCATTAGGTCAGAATGTCACTGTTGCCTTTATGACATGGCATGGTTACAACTACGAAGATGCAATTATCATGTCTGAAAGAATGCAGTCAGAAGATTTCTATACATCCGTACATATTGAAGAATATGATATTGAATGTCGTGAAACAAAACTTGGTTCTGAAGAAATTACGAGAGATATTCCTAACGTTAGCGAAAGTGCTTGTAAAAACCTCAATGCTAGAGGTATCGTCAGAGTTGGTGCTGAAGTTAAGGAAGGTGATATCTTAGTTGGTAAGGTTACACCTAAGGGTCAGTCTGAAATCTCACCAGAAGAAAAGCTGTTATTAGCAATCTTCGGTGAAAAGAGTAGAGAAGTTAGAGATAACTCCTTGAAGGTACCACATGGTGGTGCTGGTATCGTTCATAGCATTCGTGTATTCAACCGTAAGGAAGATCATGAACTTGCACCTGGTGTAAATGAAATGGTTAGAGTTTACATCGTTCAGAAGAGAAAGATTTCTGAAGGTGATAAGATGGCCGGTCGTCACGGTAACAAGGGTGTTATTTCAAGAATCAATCCAGTAGAAGATATGCCATATATGGAAGATGGTACTCCAATTGATATCATGCTTAATCCATTCGGCGTTCCTTCTCGTATGAATATCGGTCAGGTATTAGAGTTGCACTTAGGTATGGCAGCAAAGAGCCTTGGCGTGAAGTTTGCTACTCCAGTATTCGATGGTGTATCAAATGAAGACTTAAAAGACATCATGGCAGAAGCTAATGTTTCTCCAGATGGAAAATATGTATTACATGATGGTCAGACAGGTGAAGCTTATGATGAAAGAATCTCTGTTGGTGTTATGTATATGATCAAGCTTGCACACATGGTCGACGATAAGTTACATGCTCGTGCAACTGGTCCATATTCTCTTGTTACTCAGCAGCCATTAGGTGGTAAGGCACAGAATGGTGGTCAGAGATTCGGTGAAATGGAAGTTTGGGCTCTTGAAGGTTATGGTGCTGCACATACATTGCAGGAAATCCTGACTGTTAAATCTGATGATATCATCGGACGTACAAAGAGCTACGAAGCTATCGTTAAGGGTAAAGATCTTCCTGAACCAGGAATTCCTGAATCATTCAGAGTTATGGTTCACGAATTACAGGCTCTTGCATTAGACGTTCGTATGATGGACGATGATGGCAATGAGATGGATCTCAAGCAGATGGAACAAGAAGAATTGAAAGAAGAAACAAAGATTGACCTGAACCGTCAGCAGTATGTAAATGACGCTGAAGAAACTGGTCTATTAACAATTAAAGAAGGTCTTGAAGAAGACATTCCAGAAGCAGCAGTCGTAGGTATTGACGATGATGCTGATTCAGATGAATAAGGAGGATGAAGTCAGATGAATATCAACAATTTTACAGCGATTAAAATCGGACTTGCATCACCTGAAAAGATCCATGAGTGGTCTTATGGCGAAGTAAAGAAACCTGAAACAATTAACTACCGTTCTCAGAAACCTGAGAAGGATGGTTTATTCTGCGAACGCATTTTCGGTCCTCAAAAGGACTGGGAATGTGCTTGTGGAAAGTATAAGAAGATCAGATACCAGGGTGTAGTATGTGACAGATGTGGTGTTGAAATCACAAAGAGCAGTGTTCGTAGAGAACGTATGGGTCATATTGATCTTGCTGCTCCTGTTGCACATATCTGGTATTTAAGAGGTATTCCAAGCCGTATGAGCTTACTTCTGAATGTTGCTCCTAAGCAATTGGAAGAAGTTGTATACTTCGTTAGCTGGATCGTTACTGATCCAGGTGACACGGATCTGAAATACAAGGATATCTTATCTGAAAAGCAATTAAGAGAAGCTACTGTCAAGTTTGGTCCTGGTTCATTCTCAGCACAGACTGGTGCAGAAGCAATCAAAGTATTACTTGAACAGTGTGATGTTCAGGGTGAATATGAAGCAATTCAGAAAGAACTTGAAAAAGCTACAGGTGAAAAGCGTAAGAAGTTAATCAAGAGACTCGAAACAGTCGAAGCTTTCTTGAAATCTGATAACAAGCCAGAGTGGATGGTATTAACAACATTACCTGTTATTCCACCTGATTTAAGACCTATGCTTCAGTTGGATGGTGGCAGATTTGCTACATCCGATCTGAATGACTTATATAGAAGAGTTATTACAAGAAACAATCGTTTGAAGAAACTTTTGGAACTTGGTACTCCTGCTATTATTGTTCAGAATGAAAAGAGAATGCTTCAGGAAGCTGTTGATGCATTGATTGATAATGGACGTCGTTCTAAGCCTACAACAGGTGCAGGTGGACGTGCATTAAAGTCATTGTCTCATTCCTTGAAGGGTAAACAAGGTCGTTTCAGACAGAACTTATTAGGTAAGAGAGTAGACTTCTCTGGACGTTCTGTTATTGCAATTGGTCCTACATTAAAGATGAGTGAATGTGGATTACCAAAGGAAATGGCAATTCAGCTATATAAACCTTTTGTTATCAACGAACTTGTTAATCAACGCATTGCTACAAACTCAAAGACAGCTGAAAAGTTAATTGCTAAACAGGATCCAAGAGTTTGGGATTGTGTTGAACAAGTAATTGATGGTCATCCAGTATTCTTAAACCGTGCGCCTACACTTCATAGATTAGGTATTCAGGCATTCTTCCCTAAATTAGTTGAAGGCCGTGCTATCCGTGTACATCCATTAGTATGTCCTGCGTTCAATGCTGACTTCGATGGTGACCAGATGGCTGTCCATCTTCCATTAGGTGAAATGGCTAGAGCCGAAACAGAAGTATTAATGCTTGGTGCAAATAACATTCTTGGTCCTAAAGATGGTCAGCCAATCGTTACGCCTGGACAGGACTTAGTACTTGGTAACTTCTATTTGAATATGGAAGAAACACAAGAAGAGTTCTATAACAAGGCAGACGCATTGGACAGATTAAATGAACCTGTTGAAGCTGAAAGATGGAGAAGATATGGCGATAACGAAGGTCATGTCTTCAAGGATAGAAATGAAGTATTAATGGCATATCAGGTTGGTGTTGTTCACCTTCATTCTAGAATTGCTTTACCAGCAAATGCTGTTGGTAAGACTTGTTTCAGTGAAGAACAGAATCAGAAGTATTTAATTACAACTGTTGGTAAGATTATTTTCAATAATGCTATGCCTGCAGATTTCCCATATGTTAATGAATGTACAAGTGAAAACCTGCGTCGTACACCTGATGAAGACTTTGTACCAATGGGAACAGATATCAAGAAGGAAATTGCTTCTCGTAAATTACATAGTGAATTCAAGAAGAAGGACCTTGGTAATTTAATTGCGGCAATCTTCGCTAAGTACAAGAATGGTAATGGATTTGTTGATTCAGATACTCCAAGAACATCTGATGTATTGGATAACTTGAAGGATCTTGGTTACCAGTACTCTATGATTGCTGGTATGACAGTAGCATTATCTGATATTTCTGTTGCTCCTCATAAGGATGAAATGGTTGCTGAAGGTCGTAAGAAGGCTGATGTATTGAACCATTTAAGAGACAGAGGTTTATTAACACCTCAAGAATGGGAAGCACAATTCCAGGTAGTATGGAATGATGTTAAGGAACAGGTCGGTGACTCCTTAATGAAGTCTTTACCAAGAATGTCTCCTATTAATATGATGGCTGTATCTGGTGCCCGTGGTAACAAGAACCACTTTACACAGTTAGCTGGTATGCGTGGTCTGATGGCACGTCCTATCCAGTCTAAGACAAAGGGTTATCAGCCAAGTATTATCGAAGTTCCTATCTACTCTTCATTCCGTGAAGGTATGACAGTTGCTGAATTCTTTATGTCATCACACGGTGTACGTAAAGGTCTGACAGATACTGCCTTAAAGACTGCTGAATCTGGTTACTTGACAAGAAGACTTGTCGATGTTGCCCAGGAAGTCGTTATCACAGAAGAAGACTGTGGAACAGAAAAGGGCTATTTAGTAGATGGGTCAAAGGCATATACAGATCAGCTTGGAAACGTTAAGGAAGACACATATGGTGCTCTTTATGACAATAAGAATGGTTCTATCATTGAATCAATGAAGGATAGAATTTCCGGTTACTATACTGCTAGTGATGTCATTGATCCGCAGAGTGGTGAAGTTATTTGTGAAGCAGATACATATCTTACAGACGATATGGCTGCAGCAATTGCTAAAACACACGCAAAGGTAATGATTCGTAACGTATTTACTTGTGAAGCTGAAAATGGCATCTGCCGAAAGTGCTATGGTAGAAACATGGCAACAGGTAACCTTGTTGAAGAAGGTGAAGCTATTGGTATTATGGCTGCACAGGCTATCGGTGAACCTGGTACACAGCTTACAATGAGATCCTTCCACTCTGGTGGTGTAGCTACTGCCGGTGGTGATATTACACAGGGTCTTCCTCGTGTAGAAGAATTATTCGAAGCACGTACACCTAAGGGTGTAGCTGTTATTTCTAAGATTGATGGTGAAATCGTTGATATTAGAGACAATGACAACAATACTGGTCGAATTGTTACAGTTGCTAACGAAACAGAATCTATTGAACATAAGTGTGACCTTACACAGATTATTCGTCCTTGGATGAAGGTTGGTACAACAGTACACGCTGGTGAAAAGTTAACTGAAGGACAGATTGCTCCTAAGGAATTACTTGAAGTTGCTGGTGTTGCTGCAGTTCAGGAATATATCTTGAAGGAAGTACGTAAGGTATATGCTTCTCAGTCTATCGATATTTCTGATAAGCACTTGGAAGTTATGATCAAACAGATGATGAAGAAAGTTATCGTTATTGAACCAGGTGATTCTGGATTGTCTGCTGGACAAACATTATCACTTCATAACATGAATACAATCAATGAAGACTTGCTTGATGAAGGTAAGGCTCCAGCTAAGTTTGGTCCTATTATGTTAGGTATTTCCAAGTCTGCAGTAGAAACAGATTCATTCTTATCCGCTGCTTCATTCCAGGAAACAACAAGAGTTCTTACAGAAGCTGCAATCAAGGGTAAGGTTGACCATTTGGAAGGCTTGAAGGAAAATGTCTTGATTGGTAAGTTGATCCCTGCTGGTACAGGTAGAGACTTTGACCGTGATACGTCAAGAATGATCAATCAGCTTGCTCAAGAAATGATTGATGCACGTCATGAAAGAAACGCTAGACTTCAGGAAGAAACAGAACCAACGCTTCCAGAAGATGTTATCGGTACAAGTAGTGACCGTGATGATTCAGACTCATTTGAAGACTAAAGAAAATTAGACTCCGTTTTACGGAGTCTTTTGCTAAAGGAGAAAAGATGAATACAATCATAAATTTTGTTGGCATTTTAATTGTTTTGTGGATTGTTCAGTATTTATTTATGAAAAATAAAAAACCTGTAGAGCAATCATTAAAAAAAGAAAAGTTAATTGGAGAAAGAGTATTGGTTACTAGAGAACAGTTTCCTGATGTTGAAGTGAATCTTTATCGATATGATAGTGAGAAACCTGTTGGTTTAGTAGTTGTTGCGCATGGTGGTGCATTGATTAATGGAGATGCAGATATGACAGATTCTTTCTGTGATACTTTGCGAAATGATTGTAAGTGTTGCGTGGCTTCAATTAATTATAAAAAACTAGCACAGCAGAAGCCACCATATCAGCAACAGGAAATTATAGATGTTACACAATACTTTATGAAAAATGCATCTAGTTATAATCTGCAGACTGGCAATGTAGTCATGGTCGGTTTTTCTGGAGGAAGTTATTTACAAATCGGAGCTGCTTCGATATTAATAGATTTTCAATTAAGAATAAAAGGACTTATAGCTTTTTACCCAATGTTGGATGATTCTATTATCAAATTGACAGATATGGGATATTTAAAATATCCAATTACAGTTGTAACTGCCAATAATGCTCAGGAAAATAAAATGGTAGACACGTGGTGCGAACATATGGACCAGGCAAATGTTGAATATGAAAGAAAAGAATATACTGATGCAATACAAGGATTTATTGAGTATAATTTTTCAGAATATCTGAGTGATGCAAGATTTAAAAGAAATTTAAAATCATTTGATGAAGAACAGAAAGATATGGCACATGCATGCATGATGTGGCTTGAAAATACAATTGAAAGGTTGCTTTATGAAGAAAAATAGTCACATATTATATTGTCTGTTAACAATATTAATTGTTATGACAGCACTCAATACCTGCATTCGTCAAAGTGTATGCACTACATTAGCAGAATGGGAAGTAGGAAAAGCATTTGTTTTTAGAATGAATGATGTGATTGATGAATATTATGGCAGTGAAGATACAGATAAACTTGTTGCGCTGCAAAATGAAATGCTTCAGGAAAAAGGAATACAGAAAATAACAGGAATCTATATGGATTATGCAATTAACTCAACAATCAAAGAAGCAACAATTCAAGATACAAGCAAAGAAATTCAAAATATCGTAAAAGAATCAGTATCCCTGATTGAAAAGAAATTGAATGTCAAAACGGATCAATCGTTTAGACAAGACTTAGAAGAACAGTGTGAAAATGGAGAACAGGCATTGCATGAATATATTGATAGTTCTATAGAATATGCAAAACAATTTCGAATTCCATTAATCATTTCGAGCCTGTTTTTAATGAATATTTATAGAAACTTATATATTGTTCTTTCGGTAATGCTACTAACAGTTACCTGCTATTTATCAGATAGAAAAATATGGATGAAAGAAATCACAAAATGCTTTTTGATTGCAAGTATTTGTGTTGTTTTCTTTAGTGTTTGCGGTGGAGGAATTGGAATGTATTTATCTAATCACTTTTTAGGTAGAACGCAAATATTTAATAAAACGCCATTTCTTACAACTTGTTGTATTATGGCTTTATTATGCGTTTTTCTTCAATTCATATCGAAAAGACTTCGTTCGTGAAGTCTTTTTTACACAAAAAATAATTTTCATACATTTTCATGAGGTATATAATTTAAAAATATTTTTTGAAAGGAGATTTCTATATGTGCGGAATCGTTGGATATAACGGTAATCAACAGGCAGCACCTATTTTGTTGAAGGGCTTAGAAAAATTAGAATATAGAGGCTATGATTCAGCAGGATTGTCTGTTCGTAATGGAACTTCAGATACTGAAATTGTCAAAGCCAAGGGAAGATTAAAAGCTTTGGCTGAAAAAACAGACGATGGAAAAGCAATGAAGGGAACAATTGGCATTGGTCATACCAGATGGGCGACACATGGAGAACCAAGTGAAAAAAATGCACACCCTCATTGTAGTGATGATCATAATGTAATAGGCGTTCATAATGGTATTATCGAAAACTACCAGGAATTAAAAGAAAAATTATTACGTCATGGATATACTTTCTATTCACAGACAGATACAGAAGTAGCTGTGAAACTGATTGATTATTATGAAAAGAAATATAATCAAGGACCATTATATTCTTTAACACACGCAATGCAGAGGATTAGAGGTTCTTATGCATTGGCAGTCATGTTTAAAAATTATCCAGATACTATCTATGCCGCAAGAAAAGACTCACCAATGGTAATTGGGATTGCTGAAGGAGCAAGTTATCTTGCCTCTGATGTTACTCCAATTCTAAATTACACAAAGACTGTTTATTTTATTGGGAATGAACAAGTTGCTGAATTGAATAAAGGCAGTGTGAAGTTCTTTAATTTAGATCAAGAAGAAGTTGAAATTGAACCAAAAGAAGTAACTTGGGATGCAGAAGCTGCAGAAAAAAATGGCTATGAACATTTCATGATCAAAGAAATTCATGAGCAGCCAAAAGCTGTAAAAGATACATTAAAATCAGTCATTAAAGATGGAAAGATTGACCTAAGCGAAGTAGGTATTGATAAAGAAACAGCGGAAAAATTGAATAATATAATTATTGTCGCATGTGGATCTGCATATCATGTTGGAGTTGTTGGACAGTATGTTATTGAATCAGCTTCCAGAATTCCAGTACGTGTTGAACTTGCATCTGAATTTAGATATAGAGATCCGATTTTGAATGAAAACGATCTTGTTGTAGTAATCTCTCAATCTGGAGAAACAGCTGATTCATTGGCAGCATTACGTTTGGCAAAAAAGATGAATATAAAAACACTCGGCATTGTAAATGTTGTAGGATCTTCTATTGCTAGAGAAGCAGACTATGTATTTTATACATTGGCAGGACCTGAAATTGCGGTTGCCACAACAAAAGCATATAGTGCACAATTGATTGCAATTTATGCATTGGCAATTCAGCTTGGAAAATATAGAGAAATAATTGATGAAAAACGATATACATCATTAATTGAAGAAATGGAAACTCTTCCTGAAAAAATGGAACGTGTACTTTCTGATAAGGAGAGAATTCAGTGGTTCGCAAGTAAATATGCAAATGCACAAGATATGTATTTTATTGGCAGAGGTATAGACTATGCAGTTTCTCTAGAAGGTTCTCTTAAAATGAAAGAAATATCATATGTTCATTCAGAAGCATACGCAGCTGGTGAAATTAAACATGGACCTATTTCGTTGATTGAAGATGGAACGCTAGTAATCGGAATTTGCACGGATAAAAAACTATTTGAAAAAACAAGAAGCAATATGGTAGAAGTAAAGTCTAGAGGTGCATATTTAATGGGATTGACATCATATGGCAATTATTCCATTGAAGACACGGCAGATTTTACAGTATATATACCACAAACTGATCCATATTTCACAACATCATTGGCAATTATTCCTTTACAGTTACTTGGATATTATTTATCAGTAGCAAAAGGCTTAAATGTTGATAAACCAAGAAATTTAGCAAAATCAGTGACGGTTGAATAAAAAAACTATTCGAGTAACAGCGTTATTGAATCCAAATGTGGAATCTCTGAAATTCTGCTATGCGAGAAAGCAGTATATGAAAATGAAAAGAGATAAGAAATAAGAAAAATGATTTTATTCTTATCTTTTTCTTTTGCCTGATTAAAAGAGTTACATAAACGTTAAATTTGTAAGCAAAGCAAAAAAGCAAAAAAAAAACGAAAAACATGTTGACAGAGGAAGCGGAAAGATGATATACTCATCGAGCA
>QQXM01000072.1 GCA_014610835.1 Erysipelotrichaceae bacterium 7770_A6 | reverse complement strand
GAAAAAACAGAACAGGATCTGATACTGTTAAGTATCGGTTACCTGTTCTATTTATTTTTGTTTATCGGTGAATAGTAACAAAAAAATAGAACAATCTCTCGATTGTTCTATTAAAACTATTGAATTGTATAACTCCAGCTATATCCTGTACCTTCATCAGCGTATAGCGCTAATTCATAATCACCAGCTTCAAGATCAACTGTTTTTGTTTCTGTTCCATCAGTAACACTAGCAATTTCTGTTTCGTTTCCATCACTTGCAACCGCAACAGCTCTGACTGTACCACTTCCTTTAGAAGTGATTGTAACAGTCACGCTATTTGATACACTGATGTCATAACTGGAAACTTTTGTACCAGTAGAAGCAATTGCCTGCTTTTTTGCCTCTTCTTCAGAAGTATTTGGCTTAAAGTTACTGACTTCTGCTTTCGAATCATCAATGGTATAATCTACAACTTTATATGTCTGATCTTCTTCGTTGTAGGAAAGATTGAATTTACATGGAACATTTTTTGTTACTCCATTTTCTGTCACTGTTAGTGTAAATTCAATTGTAGGGGAAGATTGCTGACCGGAAATTTTGTATTGTTCAGTTGTAGGCTTTGTAAATCCACTTGTACCATATTTATCTGTTAAAGTGGAATTGATTGCAGTGGCTGCCTGTTGAACGTAGAAATAATCTAATTTTTTATCTGCTGATTCATCCGTACTTGATGAATCATTTTGGTTTACCTGAACTGTATTGTTATCTTGTTTTGTCTTGTTTGATGAAGTGCAGGATTTCATTCCTAGTACGATAAATAAAATGAATAAAAAGACAATTAATATGACGATTCCAATAATCATTGGCTTACTGACAGAATCAGAGAAACGGTCAATAATACTTTCTGATGTATCTTCTTCTAGTGCGTCTTCAATTTCATCTTTTCGTAATTGTTGTGTATCTTCCAGGTTTTGATCTTTATTTTTTGACATGTGATACCTCCCATAACGCATATACAGTATGCCTCCTGGAATCATAATATCAACTGTTTCATTAACAGTTTCAGAAAAAATTCACGAACTTCTTTGAAAAATGACTTATGATGGAATGGATTGGAAAGGGAAAGTTATGAATACAGAAGAATTATTGAAGCAAAGTATAGAAATACAGAAGAAAACATTGAAAGCACAACAGATCATCATTGGAATTTTATTGATTTTAATTGCTGGTATCGTTGTGGGAGGGATTGTTATCTTGCCTAAGCTTTCCGCAATGCTTTCTCATATGCAGACACTGATTGGTGAATTACAGCCAACAATCGATGGATTTAATCAGTTTGACTATGAAGCATTGAATACAACACTTTCAGAATTGAAAGATGCAATTAGTTCAATGAACAGGTTTTTAAGCGTATTTCACTAGGTAAAATAAAGCTTTTCAAACACTGTATAAAGTCATACAATGTGTTTGGAGTTTTGCAAAAATGGCGGAAAGAAGAGATGTAATTAAAAATAAGAAGGCAATCCTGCAGGGATATATTGATATGACTTCTGAAAAGATGATTGATAAAATCACTGTCAGTGATGTCATTAAAAAGGCAAATGTATCTCGTGCAACTTTTTATGCGCACTATAAAGATATCAATGCTTTAAAAGATCAGTTTGAAACAGATTTTATGCAGATGATGATTCAATTAAATGTTGATTCAATTCATCAATTATTCAAAGATACAGAACAATCTGTATATAACATCTTTTTAACATTTGATAAGAACAAGAAAATGATACGCTCTTTAAGCGGCAACGGCAGTTCTGAATCTTTTTTTCTGCGGTTTAAAATTGCATTAAAGCAAGAAATTTTAGCCATGCTTCATACAGGGGATCCATCTAGCAAAGATGTTGTGGCTTTTACTATTGCATCTTTTTTGACAGATAACTGTAGAGATATTGTTTTGGCATCTCGTAAAAGGATCTCTCATGAAGATCGTGCAACGATCATTTCTAAATTCATTCCAAAAAAATACAGATAATTTATGGAACAAAGACATTTCCTGTGAATAAGGTATATAGGAGGTGTTTTTTTATGAGCAAGATTGCATATTTACCACAGTTTGAAAAGCCAAGAGAAAAAGCAATTCACTTTGGAATTCATTCTTTAAGCAATTGTGAGCTGCTGGCATTGATTTTAAGAAATGGTACAAAGAATCATTCAGCTTTAGAAGTAGCAGAAGAGCTTTTAAAAATGAGTGGCGGGATTGGAAGACTGTCATCTTTATCAATCAATGAATTAAAACAAATCAAAGGTATTTCTACAATCAAAGCAATCGAATTGCAGGCAACGTTTACATTATTGAAACGTATCTGTTTTGAAAAGATTGAAAATGAGAACGTGATTCATTCACCAGAATCATTCTTACAATATTTACAGGTATCTATTGGTTTTGAAAGAATAGAGAATTTTATGGTTGTCTATTTAGATTCTAGCAATCGTATTATTTCAAGTGAAGTTTTATTCAGGGGAACTGTGAATTCTGCACATGTTTATCCTAGAGAAATCATGAAGGAAGCTTTGTTGAAAGGTGCAGTTTCTTTGATTCTTGTACACAATCATCCATCTCAAAACTACATGCCTTCACTGGAAGATAGAACCATTACAAAGCAAATCATAGAAGCAGCAAAACTTGTAGATATCAATATTCTGGATCACTTAATTGTAACTGGCCAGCAATGTTATTCAGTAATCTATGAAAGAATCCTGTCCATCAATGAGAAAAACTGGACAAAAAATGATAAAATATGAGACATGAAAATATTGGAAAAAATTACGAATACATTAAATCACGAAATATCTACACAGGCACTCATTAAGCTTGTACTGATTTTATTAGCAATATGGCTTTGTTTACAGACAGGAAAATTCTGGGGCTGGATCATCACAAAGGCATGGAGCATTCTTTCACCATTTCTGATTGGCTTTGTCATTGCGTATATTTTGAAAAAACCAATTGCATTTGGAGAAAAGCATCATATCAAACGTGGGGTGATGATTGCGATTTCCTATATAGCGATTTTTGTGTTTCTGACATGGCTTGCTTGTTCCATTGTTCCTATGTTTTTAACTAGAACATCTGCATTTATCAATTCCATTATTAACAGTGTCAATTATCTGATGGATAAATATGCAGAAATGTCCAGGCATGCTTCAGAAAATACATTTTTATTTGAAATCGTGAAAGATGCAACAAGTTCATTGAAGTCATTATCTGCACTTGTGCCAGAGATTTCGAATTCCATTCCTAAGTTTCTCAATAATGCAATTGGGACGATTACAAGTGGAATTTTTTCCATCATTATTTCTATCTTTATGTGCATTGAATGGGACAAAATCCGTTTTAATTTCTTTAAACTTTCTAGAAGAATTTCAAAAGTGTTTTATGAATGTATGTTATCCATCAATGATGAAGTATCAGATTATATTCATTCATTGATTATATTGATGCTGATTAAATTCGTTGAATATATGCTTGTATATGTATTGATTGGTCATGATGACTGGCTGATGATGGCTTTGCTGACAAGTATTTCATTATTGATTCCATATATTGGTCCAACAATTGTCAACTGTATTGGTATTTTAACAGCGATTGCAATTCCAGATGGAAGAGTATTTTTATTGATTATTTTAATTGTTGTATTATCACAGGTAGATGAATATGTTATTGCGCCATTAGTGCATTCTCATAATACTTCCGTTACACCTCTATGGGCGCTGTTCTCTATTTTTGCTTTTTCAGGCTTATTTGGCATTGTTGGTTTAGTGATTGCGATACCTGGCTATCTAGCTTTGCGAGTCATCTATCTTAAAATTCGTAGTTTTGATCCAGTGGAGGATGTAGAATGAAGCGTTTGTTAAAATCATTGATTGTTCTTTCATTGACAGCGTGTGTACTTACAGGCTGTACAAATAAACGTGTGAAGATCTTATATACAGTATATCCAATTGGATATATTCTTGATCGATTATGTGCAAATACACAACAATATCAATCTGTACAGAAAGATAATTCGATTGTTCAGCTTTCAACTGTCAGTGATGATTTTACAGATTTGCTGGAAAGTGGAAAGGTTCTATTTCATATTGGAGATCTAGAACCATACTATGCTACAAATTCTCAAACAATCAAGGATAGTGGAATTCAGGAAATTGACTTAAGTTCTAAGAATGCAGTATATGATTTTAAAAGATATGCAAAGAAAGAAACAGAAGATGGCATTGTCTATGAACAGACACCATTTTATGATGGTAAAGTATTTGATTCTGTAGATAAATATGAAAAAGATCTTTGTCTATGGATGGATCCAATTACAATGTTATCTATGGCAACACAGATCAAAGACTTCCTTGTTTCCAATGATATCGCCAACGCAAAAACAGTAGAAGAAAACTATAAAGTCTTAGAAGAAGATCTTGTGAATATTGATGCACAATATCAGGCACTTTCAACAAGCCTTGAAAAAAATGGAGATGTCATTCGTTTTGTCAGCATGTCGTCCTGCTTTACTTCCTGGCAGAAGAATTATGGCTTTGTGATTGATCCCGTTGTGTTAAGCCGTTATGGTTCTTTGCCGAATAAAGAACAGCTGCAGGCAATTGAGAAGAAAATCAAAGAAGATGGTATGAAATACATCTCTTATGAACCAAATATGAGTGAAGATATGATTGAACTTTATAAAAGAGTTAAAGATGATTGTCAATTATCTAAAATTGATCTCAGTAATCTATCTTCATTATCGGATGAAGAATATAATGCAGGAAAAGATTATATCTCTATTTCTTATCAGAACTTACAGAATCTAAAAAGTATTATTGAAAAAAGTGAACAGGAGTAGTCGTTCACTGCTTTTAAGGAGAAATATATGAAAAAATTACTCATTACAGATGGCAACTCTATGTTGTTTCGTGCATATTATGCAACTGCATATGCTGGAAGCAGAATGACAACTTCTGCAGGTGTTCCAACAAATGCGGTATTTGCTTTTGCAAATATGATGCAGAAAGCAATTGACATGATTGAACCAGATGCAATTATGGTTGCATTTGATGCAGGTAAACATACATTCCGTCATGATTTATATGCAGACTATAAAGGCGGAAGAAAACCTACGCCAGATGATCTTGTTCCTCAATTTCAGATGGTAAGAGAGTATTGTGATGCATATCATATCAAATGGATTGAAATGGAAAATATTGAAGCGGATGATTTGATTGGGACAGCCAGTGATGCATTCAAAGAAGATACCATTACAACAATTTTAACAAGTGATCATGATTTACTGCAGCTTGCAGATGAAGATACTTCGATCTTATTGATGAAAAAGGGCATCACTGATATGGATGTCATGACAAAAGAAAAGATCAAAGAAGATATGGGAATTGAGCCGATTCAAATCATTGATATGAAAGGTTTGATGGGAGACAGCTCTGATAATTATCCTGGGATTCCAGGTGTTGGTGAAAAAACAGCACTGAAATTATTGAATCAGTATGGAAGTGTAGAAGGTGTTTTAGAACATGAAAATGAAATCAAAGGAGCACTTGGTAAAAAAATTATCCAAGGTCATGATAATGCTTTGTTATCTAAGAAACTCGCAACAATTAAACGTGACGTAGAACTTCCATTTACATTTGAAGATTTAATTTTTACTCCAGACTATGGAGATCTTGTTCGCTTTTTACATTCACTGGATATGAATAAGCTGGCATCCAGATATGAAGATAAAATCAATGATTCTTATATTCCTGAAACAAAAACTGTGAAGAAAGAAATTTCTTTTGCACGTGTTGAAAAGATTCCAGAAGAATTTTTGAAGAATGAATCTTATGTCTTTGTAGATGCAGATACATCAAACTTTATGGTAGCGGATATCCATGGCTTTGCTTTGTGTAAAGATGAGAATGCGTATTATATTTCTTTAGAAAATGTTTTGAAAGATGAAGCTTTGCTTGCGTATTTAAAGGATGATACACCATATAAGATCGGCTATGATGTCAAAAGAAATATGCACCTGTTAAATCGTATTGGCTTATCGGTAGCATTTCATGATGATGTTATGATTTTAGCGTCTCTTTGTGATTCTACATTGACTTCTACAGAGAAGATTTTTGATGCGTATGGTCTAACGACAGAAATCAAGTATGAAGATGTTTATGGAAAAGCAAATAAACCTGTTTTATTTATTGATGAAAATATGCAGAAAGAATATGCATGTGCTTCAAGCATGAATATTCAGAAATTATATGAAGAAACATACTTAAAGCTTGTTTCTATGGATATGGAAAAGCTATATCGTGAGATTGAACTTCCTCTTACAAAAATATTGTATGAAATGGAAAAGGAAGGTATCCGTTGTGATATTTCAGTATTAGATGCAATCGCAACAGATACATTTGAACGCATTCAAACTGAAACAAAAGCAATCTATGAAGAAGCACATAGAGAGTTCAATATCAACTCACCAAAACAGTTGAGTGAAGTATTATATGATGATCTTGGTTTGCCAAGTGGAAAGAAAAGAACAACAAGTGCTGAAAAACTGGAAAGCCTTTCTGGTATTCATCCAATTATTGATCATATTTTAACGTATCGTAAATTATCAAAAATCTATTCTACATATGCGGAAGGCTTAAAGAAGTATATTCAGAAAGACGGAAAAATTCATACAATCTATAATCAATGTGCAACACAGACAGGACGACTATCTTCTTCTGAGCCAAACCTGCAGAATATTTCTGTGCGTGATGAAGAAGGAAAACAGATTCGTAAGGCATTTAAACCAGAAGAAAATTGTCTATTGATGAGCTGTGACTATCACCAGATTGAACTTCGTATGCTTGCACATATGGCTAATGAAGAAAATCTGATTGAAGCATTCCAGAATGGTGTGGATGCCCATACAAAGACCGCAATGGATATTTTTGATGTAGATCAGGATGAAGTGACATCAGACATGCGTCGTAAAGCAAAGACAGTGAACTTTGGTGTTGTCTATGGTATCAGTGAATTTGGTTTGGCGAAGCAGATGAATATTTCTCGTTTTGAAGCAAAAGATTTCATTGATCGCTATTATGAAAAATTCCCTGGTATTCGTTCTTATATGAATGAAATTGTCAAAGAATGTGAAAAGAATGGATATGTTACGACAATCTGTGGAAGAAGAAGAGAAATTCCGGAAATTCACAGTAGTCAGCATATGATGCGTGAATTTGGTAAACGTGCAGCGATGAACGCACCAATTCAGGGATCCAGTGCAGATTTGATTAAAATTGCGATGATTCGTATTGATCAAATGATGAAGGATAAAAATGTTCAGAGTAAAATGATTCTTCAGGTACACGATGAATTGATTTTTAATGTTGTAAATGGGGAAGAAGAACTCATGAAAAAGATTGTTGAAGAAGGCATGAATCACGCAATGGAATTGAAAGTTCCACTCACAAGTGAATGTGCTGTCGGCAAAGACTGGTATGAAGCAAAATAAGGAGTGAAGAATATGAAAATTGGAATTACAGGAACGATTGCATCTGGAAAAACAAGTGTTTCTATATTGTTTCGCAGAATGGGATTTTCTGTATTTAATGCAGATAATTATGCAAAGATGGCAACACATGCATCCAATCCATGTTTTCAGCCACTCTTAGAAGTTCTTTCTGAAGATGTATTAGATGAAAGTGGAGATATTGATCGTAAAAAAATGGCTTCCATCATTTTTAATGATGAAGAAAAAAGAAAAGCAGTGAATGCAATTGTTCACCCGTATGTGATTGAAGGAATGAGAAATTTCTTCGCAAATCATCAGAAAGATGCAATTGTATTTGCAGAAATTCCGCTATTGTTTGAAGCAAATCTGGAAGAGGAATTTGATAAAGTTCTTGTGGTAACATGTGATAAAGATACAGCAATCAAGAGAATGGAAGAAGATCGTGAATATACGCGACAGGAAGCTTTAGATCGCTATGCATCACAGATTGATCCATCTCTGCAGGTGGAGAAAGCTGATTTCGTGATTGAAAACAATGGAGATTTGAAGGAGCTTGGAAGTAAGGTCAATCAATTTGTAGCCCAAACGCGAAAGGAGATTCGTCGTGGAGCTTAAGACAAAAGATACATATCGTGTCTATTTAACAAGAGATTTATCTTCTTCGGATCTGGAATCTTTAATGACGCTGTATCAGCCATTAATTGGCGGGGATGCAGTACTTGTATATTTAACGCTTGCATCGGAAAGTAAAAATACACATACAGCATTTAAACATGCACGTTTGTTTAATATCATGAATATGATTCAAATTGATACATTCTTACATGCACGCAGAAAGCTGGAAGAATATATGCTGCTAAGAACATATGTCAAACAGACTGATACAAAGAATGTCTATGTGTATCAGATGCATTCTCCTCTTTCTCCACGAGATTTCCTGTCAACGAACATTTATGCAAATCGCTATATTCAAACAGCAGGTAAGAAGACATTTGATGAATCCAATGCAAAATATGAAGGATGTAATCTTCATCCAAATGAGTACAAAGAAATTACAGTATCCATGAAGAATGTGAAGGAAGAAGATTATAACAACACAGTTGTCTATACAAATGTGAAGCCAAGATATCAATTCAATGGTGATGATATTCAGATCAATTTCGACTATGAACATTTCTTTGCGACAACTTCTTCTACTGTATTCCCATCAGATTTAAGAACGCAGGAAAATCTTGCCTATATTGGAAGACTTGCAACATTGTATGGCTTAGATGCTGATACAATGCGTGTAAAAGTATCCAAGAGTGTTTCTATTGAAAAGAATGCATTGAATACAGAACGGTTAAAGTTCTTATGTGAAATGTCTAAACCAGATGTTGTGAAGTCAAAGGATCCATATGATCTGCCACCAATCTCATTTTTGATCAGCAAGCAGAATGGTGCTGCTGTGAGTATGAATGATAAAAAGATTCTGGAACGTCTTTCCTTAGATATGCATTTTCCATCACCAGTCATCAATATTATGATTGAATATATTCTGAAGATTTCTGATAATCGACTCAACAATCGATTTGTTGATATGGTTTCTGGAGAATGGGCAAGAGATGGTATTACAACAAAAGAGCAGGCAATTCAGCAGACAAAGAAAGTCATTCATCGAAATACTTCCTATCGACTAGACACGCAGATAGAAATGCCTGAATATATGAAACGACAGGAACAAGGTACGATCCATTCTACGCCAGTCGATCAGGATACATTAGCGAAAGCTCTTGAATTGCAGAAGAAAATGCGAGGAAAATAATGGAACATACAATATTTAAAGACATGCGAAAAGAAGATGAACTGCAAAAAGCGAAAGCATTGTCTGATGAAATCAAGAATAATACAGTATTGATGCAGACATTAGAGAATCATCATATTCCATTGGAACGTATTGATACACACCCATACTATATTGAAAGATGGTATGCTTCTTTTTCTAGATGTATTGGATGCAAAGGGTTAAGCCAATGCAAACAGAAAGAGCCAGGCTATTTTGATCATCTGGTTGATGATGGATATTTACATACAGATAAGCTTGCATGTAAATATATGAGACAAAGACTGGAAGAAAGGAAACATCTCGACTATTTCTTAATCAATGATATGCCAGATCATCTATGTTCTGTTTCATTTTCTAAGATTGATCTGACAAAAGAAAAGAATGAATATGTTTCTGCATATTCCCAGGCACTTGCGTGTTTCAATGATCATGTTGGTGTATATCTATATGGTTCTATGGGTGTTGGAAAAACATATCTTTGTGCGTGTGCATGCAATGCATATGCAAGAGATAAGAAGAAAGCAGCATTCATTCATTATCCCTCTTTTGTACAGCGCATGGCTTCTAGAGTTCAGGCAGGAGAATATAAGCAAGAGCTTGATATTTTGAAGTTTGTTCCATTTCTTGTCATTGATGAAATTGGCGGAGAAAGCGTGACAGAATGGAATCGTGATTCTATTCTTTTTCCAATTCTCAATGAACGTTATGAAAAAAGACTTCCAACATGGTTCACAAGCAATGAAGATCTTGAATCATTGAGAAATCACTTCGTTGTAACAAATAAAGGAAAGCAGGAAAAACTGAAAGCAATGCGTATTATGGAACGTATTCGTTCCATGGCAAAACCAATTGAATTAGTATGTGAAAACAGGAGAAATTATTTGTGATTTCTCTTTTTTTT
Organism: Erysipelotrichaceae bacterium 7770_A6; assembly: GCA_014610835.1. Lineage (GTDB taxonomy): Bacteria > Bacillota_I > Bacilli_A > Erysipelotrichales > Erysipelotrichaceae > Bulleidia. The sequence continues at coordinate 426 of QQXM01000072.1, read as the reverse complement.
GGTAATATGTAATATATAACCTGACTTTAGAGTTTAAAACTAAAATATGGTGAGACAATAAAGAAAAATGATGAATTACACAAGTGTGTAGCTCATCATTTTTTTGTATTGATTGTTTGATAACATAGCATTCCCAACAGGTAAATTTGTTATTTTTTCTAGTTTTTCTGCAAAGGATGGATTGTCGTACAGATTGATATAGTTGTTTTGAATTTTTACTAATCTGTATTTTTCAAACATATTACAGATTTCCTGATAGGAGTCTTCATCCTTTAATTCGTAAATCTGCATGAGGCTTATCAACAGTACTCCTAAGTAACAAATTAAGAAGTGTCCACTGATTGTCTCTTTCTTTCTTAAAAATACGGGTCTTGCATCCAACTCGGATTTCATCATTCTGAAACTTTCTTCGATTCTCCATAGATT
>QQXM01000071.1 GCA_014610835.1 Erysipelotrichaceae bacterium 7770_A6 | reverse complement strand
TCACAGGCCAGAATATGGTATCCTTTCCAGGTTTTATAGTCATCAAATGTATTCACAAAAAGATGCATAATTCTTTGAAAGGCACTGATATCGAGTTTATCTCTTTGCTGACAAAGAGCCGAAGTGGTAGGCAAAGAATTAATATCATTAAAGTACTCACACAGTTCAGAGTTTAAACTTTTAGACTGTGACAAAGAGCCGAAGTGGTAGGCAAAGAATTAATATCATTAAAGTACTCACACAGTTCAGAGTTTAAACTTTTAGACTGCATCTGGATAATAAAGTGAATCAGTGTTTCAACTGGAAGTTTTCTCTTACGCGTAAAATCACTGGCAGGATCACTGCAGTAACAAGCGATGTTGTTACAAACCATTTTAATAGAACGGTTAAAAACATTTAA
>QQXM01000070.1 GCA_014610835.1 Erysipelotrichaceae bacterium 7770_A6 | reverse complement strand
TTGAGGTGTTGAAATTCTTTCAATTCCTCATGTTATTTGAAAATCAATTTCTTGACACCTCATCCAATTTTGGAGCGCCGTGTTTTTAGTCTTCGTGATCTGGCTGATCTGGCTGTTCTGGCTGCTCAGGAGCAGGAGAAGGATCAGGTGTTTGTGCTGGTTCGACAGTTGGTGCTGGTGTTGGATTTGGATCTTCACCAGTTTTTACATCTTGGCAGAATTCTTGAGAAGTATCACTTGTCTTTTCATATCCATAATAACCACAGACACGATATGTCTTGCCATATGTAATTCCAGGAACAGTCTGTGTAGAAGATGGACCTTCAGAAGTGATTTCTCCTAAAGTTGCACCATTTTCTTCAATACGTGCCTTATAGATAACACGTCCTGTAATCCAGGAAGGTGAGAATGTTTCTTCATTTGTATCCGCAACTTCCAGCTTGCTTGGATCTGGATAATCAGCCCAGTTAAATGTAATGTTCAATCCATCTGCCTTTGCATTGAACCATGCAGGATCACTTAATGAATCCGCTGTAATATTGAATTCACCAAGTTTAGAAAATTCTTTTTTTATTTGACCAGTAACAATGTAATCTTCCGGTGTTGTATCATTTGGAGCAACGTAAGGGAAGATACCCTTAACATGAGTGATAGAAACAACATCTTCTGGCTGCTGAACAGCATCAGGGGAAGAATCTCTTTGTAGAACATCCATCATTTCAGAACAGATATGACCAGGAATATTCATTAATGCACGTGCTGTATTGAAGTATGTTGCCTGGCCTGCTTCTGCTTTTTCCCAGCCAACCCATACAGCAGTTGTATATTCTGTAGTTTCCGCAACCATCCATTTATCTTTCATGGCACCAAGTGGAATTCCATATTGCAGACCATCCGTACCCCAGTCAGTTGTACCAGTTTTTGCATATGTTGTGTAGTTTCTCTTTAAGATCTGCATGTAGTTGTAGATACCAGAGCTTACACAATATTCCATTAATGTGCTTGTCAGATACGCACTTGCTTCGGATAACACCTTTGTTGGTGTGTATTCTGGAATAAAGTCATCTTGATTGCCACTCCGATAAACGACTTTTGTGATTGTATGAGGAGTAATGTAATTACCACCATTCATTATAACAGCATGTGCAGCCATCAATTCTTTTGCGCTGCATGTATATGCATTACCACCAATTGCAAATGAGATATCAAATAATGACGGATCAAATGTTGAGAAATGTAATGCTTTTAAATAATCCGTAACTGTTTTTACGCCTTTTTCATCAATGACAGCTTGCATTGCCTGAATTGCAGGAGTATTTAAAGATCTTGCTACTGCTTCTTTCAGATCAACTCTACCATTATATTGACCATTGGCATTTTTGAATGTCCAGTTACCATACGTAACAGCTTTATCGATGAGTTCATGTGTTGTAGCCCATCCTAGATATTCAAATGCAAGTGCGTAGTCTAAGTAAGGTTTTACTGCAGAACCAGGCTGCTTATACTGATTTGTGGCATGGTTCAATAACATGGAACCACCTTGAGAATAGTTTCTGCCACCACCAATGGCAACAATTTCACCCGTCTGGTTGTTTTCAGAAATAACACCAGCTTCCATGAGATCATCAGAGAATTTAACATTTGGATTATTACCAGCTAAGATGTCTTCCACTGCAGATTGTGCAACGGGATCCATCGCTGTATAGATTTCCATAGATACGTTCATTGGATCTTGTCCAGTGATTTCCTGTGCTTCCTTGACTGCTTCATCAATGTATGCCTGATATTGATAGTTTGTATCTGTGAGAGTTGATTTTGGATCAATGAGAAGATCTTCTACTTTAATACTTTTGGCTAATGTGTATTCTTCATCGGAAATATATCCATGACGCTTCATCATCGCAAGAACAGTATTTCTTCTGTCTGTTGCGTGATCTAAATAGTTATGTGGATCGTAGTAATATGGGGAGTTAACAACACCCGCAAGTAATGCACATTCTGAAGTATTTAGTTCAGAAACGGATTTTCCAAAGTATTGCTGGGCGGCTTTTTGAACACCACGGATATTACCAACACCACCAAAGTTCATCTTGTTAAGATATAACTGGAAGATTTCTTTTTTCGTAGATTGCTTTTCAAGCTTTAATGCAAGATCAATCTGTTGTATCTTATACTCAATATCTGCAGTTTTAGAAATTCCTTTATCATCATTCTGGAAATATGTCAGTTTGACAAGCTGCATTGTAAATGTTGAACCACCTTGTCGATTTCCATGAAGCAATGTATTGACCATGGACATCGCAAAACGAGGAATATCGAAACCGTTATGCTTGAAGTAACGAGAGTCTTCAATGGACAAGAAGGCATCTACAAGGGCTTCAGGGAATTCATCATAGTCAACGTTTTCTCTTAGCTGTGTACCAACGTCAGCAATCTGATTTCCATCCTTGTCATAAATCAGTGTGGATTCTTGTGAGAAAAAATCATCTCTGTTTAATTCGGGTTCATCTTTCAACATCGTCTCTAGACCGACAATACCAATTGTTCCAAAAACGAGTTCAAATCCTACAAGGATTGCCAATAGCAATGTTACGAATCGTAATCCATGAAATTTTCTTTTCCCGTTGGCAGGTTTTTTATTCACTTTATTCTTCTTCTTTTGAAATGACATTTGTTACCTCCTCATTTTTAAAGTAAAGACGATCAACGACTTCAAGATAGTCAACAGGTCTTCCATAATAGCTTTGAATGGAATGACCATGTGTCATGATCCATTTGTATGGAATTGATTTTCTTTCAATTCCTCGAATATAATCTATCATTTCCTGCGCATCAACTAGATACGTTAAGTTGTGATATGTTAAGCGAAATATAACGAAGCAGATGCCTCCATGCTTGCGACATTTTTCAAGATGTGTAATCTGGTGAGGATGAATATAAGAGAGAGAGAAAGCAGTTTTGCTTTGACACTCCTTTGCTTCAAAATCAATGTATTTTCCACGATACACGCCATTGTAGTCGGTAGTAGATGGGATTTTGAAATAAGCTTCTGTGATTTTTGCGGCAGATCGCATTGGATAATCTACCTTTACAATCTGTACCGGTGTCGGTTTTTTATGTATTACAGCACGATCCATGTCCAGATAATACTGGTTCGTAGTATTGATATCTTTCTCAAGATTCATACCACGATCACCGAATCTTGCAGGTGCATGAATCCATGCTGTTTTCTTTCCGTTTGGGTAATTTACCATAAGCCTAAATCAACATAAATCATTATACCTTTGTTCACAAAAATTAGAAAGTCATATTGCGTTTGTTTCATTTGAATGTAATAATTATATGGATAGGAGGTATTGAAATGGCTGGGAAACTTAACTTAGATCCACAAGGAATCGTTGATAAAGAATTTGATATTGATTTTAAAGGATACAATCCAGATCAAGTCGATCATATGCTCGATCTTGTCATCCAGGACTATCAGACATATCAAAATCTCTTAGAAGAAATGGATCGTAAATTGTCTGATCTTGAAAGAACAAATGCTTCATTACGTGCAAAACTGATTGAAGTAGAAGGAAAACAAAGAGCATCTCAAGATGCGAATCCAATTTTAACAAATGGTTCTTCTCAGGTAGATATTCTGAAACGTTTATCTAGACTGGAAGCTGAAGTTTTTAACAAGCAATAACATACGTGAGGCAGCCGCTAGTATTTTCTAGAGGAAAGTCCATGCTCGCACGATCTGCGATGGTCGTAGTGTTTGTGCTGGTCCAATCAATAAGGCCAGGCACCAATTGGTGACGGCGGAGAAAGAGCCTAAGGACATTGTCTATGGCCGATTCCCTTAAGGTGTCACAGTGACGAAGTCTTAGTGGAAACATTAAGAGTGGAACGAGATAAACCCCGCAAGCGAGAAACCCAAATTTGGTAGGGGAATCATCAAGAGCAAAATGAAGTTCAAGATGGGTGTAGCAATACACAGATAAATGACTGCCGCCTTGTTTTACAAGGAACAGAACATGGCTTATGATCGTATGCGATTGAACGAGAGAGTATTCACTCTCTCGTTTTGTTTTTTTGTGTGTTATACTTTTATAGCTATTAAAAGGAGATATAGTATGAATTTACCTAATAAATTAACAATATTCAGAATTATTTTAATTCCAGTGATTATTCTTGTGTATTTATTCCCATATGAGTCTTTTGGAATCGTACCAGCCTGCTTCAATATTGGTGGTATTGATCTTTCTATCATTCAAGTAATTGCTTTAGTGATCTATGTTGTTGCGGCAATTACTGATGCATTGGATGGCAATATTGCACGTTCTCGTAATTTAATTACAACATTTGGGAAATTTGCTGACCCAATTGCGGATAAACTTCTTACAACAACAATGTTCTTGCTGTTTGTATCTCAGGGAATCATTCCTGTTGTGCCAGTCATTATTATGATTGCTAGAGATACGGTTGTTGATGGATGCAGAATGATGGCAGCAAGCAATGGTAAAGTCGTTGCAGCTGGAATGATGGGAAAATTGAAGACTGTTTTCCAGATGATCACAGTTGCATTGATTTTATTGAACAACCTTCCATTTGCATTATTGAACTTGCCAGTGAGCGATATCATGCTATGGCTCAGTGCACTTGTTTCTTTCGTTTCTGGTGTTCAGTATTTCAACCAGATGAAAGATGACATTATGGAATCTATTTAAAATCATATAAGTTTTTTTGGAATTCCTCAAAAATACGTGAATATTGTATTAAGGAGAAAAAACATGGCTACAAAAGATAAAAAATCTGAAGTATTGACAGATGAAAAAAAAGATCAGCTCTTGAATGACGCTTTAAAAGCAATTGAAAAAGAATATGGAAAAGGTTCTATTATGAAATTAGGTGATAGAGCTGCAGTATCTGTAGATGCGATTCCTAGTGGTTCTTTAGCATTAGATAAGGCTTTAGGAATTGGCGGATATCCAAAGGGAAGAATCATTGAAATCTTTGGACCGGAATCCAGTGGTAAAACAACACTTGCTTTACATGCAATTGCGGAATGTCAAAAGCAGGGTGGCAGATGTGCATTTATTGATGCTGAAAATGCCATTGATCCAGTATATGCAAAACATTTGGGTGTTGATATTGATGAATTGATTCTATCGCAGCCTGATTCTGGAGAACAGGCATTGGACATCACTGAATTATTGATCAAGTCTGGTGCGATTGATCTAGTTGTTGTGGATAGTGTTGCAGCACTTGTTCCACAGGCAGAATTAGATGGTGAAATGGGAGATGCTTCTGTAGGCTTGCAGGCGCGTTTGATGTCAAAGGCAATGAGAAAGCTTGCCGGTGTTATGAACCATTCCAATACAACAGCAATCTTTATTAACCAGTTAAGAGAAAAAGTTGGTGTAATGTTTGGAAATCCTGAAACAACACCTGGCGGTAGAGCGTTGAAATTCTATTCTTCTGTTCGTTTAGATGTTAGAAGAAGTGAGACATTGAAAAATGGTGCAGATGCTTATGGTAACGTCACAAAGATCAAAGTTGTGAAGAATAAGGTTGCGCCACCATTCAAGACGGCTACAGTGAATATTATCTATGGAGAAGGTATTTCTCATTCTGATGAATTAATCAATCTCGCAGTTGAAAATGATATCATTGAAAAAGCTGGTGCATGGTTCTCTTATGAAGGAGAAAAGATTGGTCAAGGTATCAATTCTGTTAGAGAATATCTGAAAACACATCCTGAATTTGAAGAAAAGGTAACTGCACAGCTGAAAGCTGTCATGTATCCTGAAGAAGAAAGTGAACAGGCATAGTATGTAAGAAGCATCCATGTGGTGCTTCTTTTTGATATAATAATGCAGATGAACTACATAGAAATGAATCAGCAGTTTCAAAAGTATAAGAAATTAATTGTGACATTGAATCAATGGATTACATATGTTTTTTATATGTTATATCCATTGGATCTGCTGTATTTATTTTTGAATAGAAAAGAATTACTTGTGAGAAGTATTCTTGTTCCTGGATGCAGTTTTATTCTTCTTTCTTTTATCCGTAAGAAAATTGCACGCAAAAGACCATATGAAGTCTATGCCTTTAAACCAGTCATTGAAAAAGAAACAAAAGCAAACTCTATGCCGTCAAGACATGTATTTTCTGCATGTCTGATAGCAATGGTTTGCCTGGAAATCAATACAACATTTGGATGTGTTTTATTGTTTCTTGCGCTTATCAGTGCAGTATTGCGCGTCATTGGCGGGGTACATTTTGTAAGCGATGTTGTGGCTGGCTATATTACAGGAATTGTTTGTGGGATTTTACTTTTTTTATAGATGAAGGCTCATATATTTATGAATAGCTGAATGTGATAATGATCATCTACATATTCTTGTAATGTTCCATGGTGTTTATGGATTAGATCATTCATGGAATGAATATATGCAAGATCTGGTTTTTTTGAGGATTTTTGAGTTGTGATTTCAAGAAAGAGTTTATTCTCTTGTTGTGTACATTTTATTTCCATATATTTTCTTAAAGAATTTTCATGTATTGTTTCCACAGCATTGTCTATGAAATGAGAGAGTAATAGACAGAAATCAATAAATTCCTTTGAAGTGTTTTTTTGAACATGCATTGAAATGTTAAATTGAATATCTAGGTATTTCTTTACTTTATGTTGGAGCAAAGCATTCATATAAATATTAGTGCTGTAATTTGAAGTTGTGTTAATTTCGATTTTATCTGTCACTGAAGAAATATATTGTAAAGCATCTGCGATTTGATCATGTTCCAGCATAGAATGAATCATAGATAGATCGTGAATAAAATCATGCTTTTGTTGAGAAATGTTTTCTGTCTGTGCCAATGTGAATTCATATTGATGATGTGCAAGTTTTAAGATTTCTTCTTGCTCTTTCATCTGTTTTAAAATACTCTCCTGTTTCTGATTTTGAAAAAATAAAAATGAAATAATACAAACGATTACACATATTACGATAGATACAAGAAAGTAAAATACTGTTTTTGTTTCAACTTGAGAGGCAATGAGAATGAAACTTGTTCCCGCAATGATGATATTAAATATACAATGAATTGTAATTTCTTTGCTTGAATCATCATGATCACTTTGTAGAATCAATGAAAATAGAATCTGTACAATTGAAGCAAGAATTGATTCATTGATAGACAAATTATGAGTAAAAAAATATAACCCGTGCACGCTATACTTTAAACTGCAAAGAAATACTATTTTAGAAGAAAATTCCAATAATTGAAGAGGATTTTGCTTTTGCTGTTCAAAGAAGAATACTATAGAAAATGTAATTGTAATAAGAATTGTTTCTATAAGAATTGGAAGCTGAAAATATGAAATGATGAATGATATAAATAGTATCAAAAATATAAATTCAAAATATATTTTTCTTTGTACATTAATATTTCTAAAACACAACATAATGTAAAGAAAACACCATGTTCCAGTATAAATGAGTATGTCTTTCATGGATAATCCTCCGCGTTATTCTAAATGCAATCCAGTTTTTTTAACTAAATATAGAAATAATGAATAAAAGGATAGAATAGGGGTAAGAATCAATACAAAAAACTCTGAACTTACAGTAATTATAGAATTGTTAAATACATTGAATGACAGAATTAAGCAAATGAAATCAATGCTCCAATAGAATAATAAATCTTTCACTGTTTCTTTTCGAATGACTGCATAAACAATTGTTTGTGTAATTTTATGATTCTTTTTGTGAAATTGAACAACAAGGAAAGAAAGGACAGCCCAGCCGAGTGGATCTAGAAGTAAACCATAGATTATAAAATCTAAAAAATAACGGAACAAATGATCTGAAATATTATTTTCAGTGAAAAACAATATTTGGTGTTTTGTAAGGAACAATAAGATAAATAGTGCAAAGCCACCGAATACTAAACTGGCAATGATAATTATTTGTAATAAATATTTTTTGTTCATAGGAAACCTTCTTTCTTGATTTCAATATAGGAAGAAAGAATTCATAAGACAATAACGCATGTCTAATTGATGTTTTTTTTGTCTAAATGTTCTGAAATATTTTTTGTAGATATTCATGAAATGCTATTTGCTTTCTTCGTATACTTACATATTCTATAGATTGATTATCCAATGTAATTTTAGAATCATTGAATTCTGAGATGTGTCTGTAATTAACCATGATTGATCGATCAATCCATATCATAGAGTCTTTACTTTGTTCATATATGCTTTTTAAATTTGTATCAAATATACGAATGCTTGAGGAATGAAGATAGACAAATATTTTTCTGTTTTCACGCGTGATTTTATAAATTGAAGACAATGGAATGTTTTGTAGTCCATGCATAGTTTTGACACAAATATATTTTTCAGTGTATTGATGAATCAATTTTGTTAAAACGTTTTGAATTGTATTGTCATCATCACTTTTGAGAATATATCCAATAACGTTCTGTGCGAATGCTTCCTGCATTCGATCAGAAATTGCTGAGACATAAATAATATACTTTGTTAGACTTCTACATTCTGAAGATTCGTATATACCATCTTCCTTATCTAGTTCAATATCGAGCAAAAGAAAATCACAATTGTTTTTGGAAGTTAAAAAAGAAGTAATACTGTTGTAACTTTGTATTTCTGTATTGCTTTGTATTTGTTTGAGGATTTGTATGATTCTATTCGTATCGAATATTGAATTATCAATAACTGCAATTTTTAACATAATATCTTTTCATTATTTTGACTCATGAATCGACAATGTGCAACAAAAAATCAAATGAGTAGAAAATTCATATGAGAGACACAACTAATTTCTAGAGTTTAAACTGAATATTCCACTCCTCCAGAGCCACTTTGTCCGATTTTGAGAGCCACCCATTCCGTAGAGAGAGCCATTTTTTTATTCC
>QQXM01000007.1 GCA_014610835.1 Erysipelotrichaceae bacterium 7770_A6 | reverse complement strand
TCTTATAACAGCACAGAAATCAAAAGAATAGAAGAGTACATCAGTTAACAGTAACGCTGAATTCACCACCGCCCTATGAGAACGGTGCACTCTTCAAAAATGCTAATAGAATTATGTGAAATACAGGTTTTAATACCTGTTTTTTATCATCCTTCATGGAATATTGAGTATAGAAATAAAGTATCAAAACATCATTGTATATCAGGAGGTTCTTGTATGTATCTTGCTTCGCTTCTTCCAGGTATTTTCTAAGTATTTAAAAGCCAGTGATTGATTCACTGGCTTATGCTTTGTTGCATTTCTTTTCTATGAATTTTCGAATGTTTGTGAATAGTTTTGTCAGATAGCGCATGACAGTGACTTCTGCTAAAGCAAACACAACACATAAGGATGCAGTTTTAAAAGACAATGCTTCAATCGCAAACAAGTCATTCAGCCATGTCAATGACAATAAGAATCCAGCTAAACAGCATGTAAATACAATGCCTCTATATTTATTAAATGGACTGGATAAATGAATGAGAATGATAAATCCAACAATAGATAATAAATATGTACTTGCAGTACCAATGTCACTGTCTGGTAAATGGAACATCTGTGCAAATACAACAAGTGCTGCAATGGATGCAAATGATGTTAAAGATGCAGGTAATGCACGTAAGACAGTCTGTGTAATAAAATGACCAGACTGTTTATCTTCATTTGCTTCTAAAGCAAGAAAGAAAGATGGAATACCAATATTAAACATGGATACTAGTGAAATCTGTGAAGGTTTTAAAGGATATGAGAATGAATTAATAATAGAGAAAATAGCCAAGAATAAAGAAAACATATTCTTATACAGGAAAAGGGTAGCAGAACGTGTAATGTTGTTGATATCACGTCTACCTTCCGAAACAATATCATTGAGATGAGAAAAGTTAGAATCCAATAAAACTACCTGTGCTGCTTGTCTAGCCGCATCACTGCCACTGCCCATTGCAATGGAGCAGTCAGCTTTCTTCATTGCGAGAATATCATTGACACCATCACCTGTCATCGCAACTTTTAATTTGTTATTCTGTAAGGCTTTGACAATCTGTTGTTTCTGTTCTGGTTTGACTCTGCCAAAAACAGTATAGTGACTCACCGCATTTTGAATGCTTTCCATCGTTGTGAGTGTTGTTGCATCAACGTATTGATCCGCATTCACAATTCCAGCATTCATTGCAATTTTAGATACTGTTACTGGATTGTCTCCGGAAATCACTTTTACTTCAACATTTCTATCATGGAAGTATGCAAAGATTTCTTTTGCATTGTCTCTGATCTTGTTTTCTAATGCGATAAACAAAAGGGGAATACAAACACCATTTTGATATTCCACAAAAGCAAGAACTCTTTGTCCCATAGAAGTTCTTTGTGAAATGCGTTCACTGTTTTCATTCAACTGTTCACTGGATAATAAATATTCTGGTGCACCTAATTTATATTCACATGTTTCTGTTTGAATGGAAGAATACTTTGTTTTAGAAGTGAAGGGATGGCATTGTAGTGCTGGAAGTGTTCCTTCTTCTTTGAAGTAGTTTTTGAGTGCTTCCATTGTTATGTTGTTATCGTTTAATGTATGAATATATTTGCTTAATGTTGTGCTGAATGATGTATCATTCTGATTCACTGGTGGAAATACTTCAATGACACTCATCTTGTCTTCTGTAATCGTACCTGTTTTATCGACGCATAGAACATCAACTCTTGCCAGTGTTTCAATAGAATGCATATCATGAAGAAGTACCTGTTTCTGTGCTAGCCGCATGGAACTCAGTGCTAAAGCAACAGTTGTCAGTAAATACATACCTTCAGGAATCATACCAATGACTGCACCAACCATGGATACAATGGAATCTGAAAATCCATTTCCATTCATGAAAGACTGAATAAATAACAATAGTCCAATGGGAATAACCAAAATGCCAGCGATCTTAATAATCAGTTCAATATCGCGAATCATTTCAGATTTGTTGTCTGTCACTTTTTTTGCTTTTGACATAAGTTTGCAGGCATAGGAATTAACACCCACACTTGTTAATTTCATGTAGACTTCTCCACTAACCACAAAACTGCCAGATTTTAATTCACTTCCCGTACTCTTTTCAATTTCATCTGCTTCACCAGTCAGTAAAGATTCATTCACATCAGCTTTGCCATCCATGACAATACCATCTGCGGGAATCTGCTGACCAGATTTAACAAAAACAATGTCATTTAAAACAAGTTCATCCGAAGGAAGAATGATTTCCTTTTGATCTCTTATCACAGTGTAGTTTGTTTTATCTAAAACAGATAAAGCATCCAGAACTTTCTTCGAACGTAACTGCTGGAAAATACCAATCACAGTATTCGCAATGACTACCGGTAAAAATGTTAGACTGCGAAAAGAACCGGCTAGAATTAATAGAATCGAAATAATCAAAAAAATCAGGTTGAAGTATGTACATAGATTAGAGCGAATAATCTGTTTTGTTGAGCGATCAGACTGTTCAGGAATCAGATTGATATTTCCTTGTTCTTTTTGTTGTTGTGCCTGTATAGATGTTAAACCATTCAATTGCATTGTGTTATTTCCTTTACTACATCAATTCAAAGATTGATTAGTTCTACATTATAATTGTTTTAAAAAAGAAATCTCTAAACAATGTTAGTGATATGTAGTTTCTTAAGAAAGAATGAAATTTATCAATACATCTGTTTTCTATTTCCGTTTCCGTTATAATGACAGTAGAAGTGCGCACTATGGAGGTAACATGAAAAAGTTTTTATTGTGCTGTCTTGCCTGCCTGATGTTAACAGGCTGTACGCAAACAAAACCTGATGTATCTTCAGATGTTCCAGATACATTAGGTTCTCAACTTGTAAATCAGTTTCAGAAACATGCAAAAGAAGAAAGTGATCCTATGGAAATCGCGCAGAAAATCGTTGCAGATGATCTTGCTGAAATTTCTTTGGACGCGGAAAGTGTAGAACCAGGATGGCTGAATGGCTTTGATGAAAATGTCACTGGATTTACAAAGGGTGTCATGATTGCACCAGTCATTGGATCTATTCCATATGTTTCCTATGTATTTGAAACAGATGATCCAGAAGCATTAGTAGAAGAATTGGATGAAAAACATAATATGCGATGGAATATCTGTACAGAAGCAGAAGAAAAAGTATCCAGTATCTATGAAAATCTTGTCTATTATGCAATGGTTCCAGGAGAAGAAGACGAATGACAATCAATAAGAAGTTCCTGCAGCTTACTGGAGCTTTCTTGATCCTGGTATTTCATTTATGGATCAGGCTTTCCTCAACAATGATGGAAAGCTTTTTCGTCCATACCGCGTATATTGGTGTAGATTTATTTTTTCTTGTTTCCATTGTTTCTTTAGCATCAAAAGAAATCAGCTACAAGGAATTTATTCATAATCGTATTATGACAATCTATCTGCCATTTGTATTCTTTGTATTGATGAATGCGTTTGTACAAGGAAAATATACAAATATCATCAGACAGATCTTCTTCATTGAATTCTTTCAAAAGGGTGGAGGAGCGTTTCTATGGTTCTTGCCCGCAATGATGCTGTTGTATCTTGTCTTTCCATTATTTCATCAATGGAACAATCCATATAAAACCTGTATTGCATTTGGAATGTATATTCTAACAGTATGGATTTGTACAGTTATAAAGTATGATCAGATTATGATTCTTTTGCATCGCATTCCTTTGATGCTTGTAACGTATGAACTTTGTAAAAAACAAATTCCAAACCAGAAAACCGTTGGCATCTGTTTATTTATCGTGGAAATACTCATTCTGTATTTCTGTACATTTGTAAATCATTTCTATTTAAAAGATATGTTTTATATTTATGCAATTCCATGTGTCATTGGAAGTGCAATGATGATACCTGTCTTTCCATTAGCGAAAGGTTGGAATGCGATTGCGAATGCTACACTGGAAATCTATGCAATACAGATGATCTTTGGTTTTCGTATTGCAGGATTTGTATACAAATCAATCAATCATCCATTCCTTTCCACTGTGATTACATTCAGCATCATCATAAGCATTGCGGTGGGATGCAGTGAAATCAAAAAGAAATTACTGACAGTTGTTCAAAAATAAAACAACTGTTTTTTTGAAGCATCTTTTTTGCTTTGTGTAGAACTCTAATGGTACAATGCAAAAAGAAAGATTGGAGAAAATAAAATATGTTAGAAACAGGAACAAAGGCACCAGATTTCGCATTGCCAGATCAAAATGGAGAAATACATAAACTCAGTGACTACGCAGGAAAGAAAGTTATTCTGTATTTTTACCCAAAAGATAATACTGCAGGATGTACAAAGCAGGCATGTGGTTTCTCAGAACGATATCCGCAATTCACAGAAAAAAATGCAGTTGTATTAGGAATCAGTAAAGATTCCGTTGCGTCTCATAAAAAGTTTGAAGAAAAATATGGACTTGTATTCACACTTCTATCCGATACAGATCGTAAAGTCATTGAAGCGTATGATGTATGGAAAGAAAAAAAGAACTATGGAAAAGTCTACATGGGAATTGTAAGAACAACATATCTCATTGATGAAAATGGAATCATTGTCAAAGCAAATGACAAGGTAAAGGCTGCAGATGATCCAGAAAATATGCTGAAGGAAATCAATGGATGAAAATCATACTGTCACCCGCAAAAAATATGGTTGTAGATACATTCAGTATTGAAGCAGCTTCTCTTCCATCTTTGATGCATCAAACAGAAGAGATCTTAGCGTATCTTAAAAGAAAATCGAAAGATGAATTGAAGGCTATCTGGAAATGCAATGATGTTATCGTGCAAGAGAATGTTGAAAGACTGCAGCATATGAATCTGTATGAACATTTAACTCCAGCAATCTTAGCGTATGATGGCATTGCCTTTAAATATATGGCACCATCCATCTTTGAAAATGAACAGTTTGCATATATTCAAAATCATCTTAGAATTCTTTCTGCCTTCTATGGTGTACTGAAGCCAATGGATGGCGTAAAGCCATATCGTTTAGAAATGATGGCTAAAGTATCCGTCAATGATACAAAGAATCTGTATGCATACTGGAGAGATCTGTTATATAAAGAAATCATTGATGAAAGTGGAATTATCATTAATCTAGCATCAAAAGAATATGCAAAATGTATTGAAAAGTATCTGCAGGAAAAAGATCAATTCATCACAATTACATTTTGTGAAATGGCAGGCAATAAGCTGGTCACAAAAGGTACATATGCCAAAATGGCACGTGGAGAAATGGTGCGCTATATGGCAGAAGAGAACATTGAAGATCCTGAAGATATTAAACATTTCAATCGCTTAGGATACATATATCGTGATGATTTCTCTTCAAATAAAGAATTTGTGTTTGAAAGAAAAGGGTAAGCAATGCATTTGCTATCCAATGCGAAAGATTTATGACTTCTATCAAGGAAGTCATTTTTTTGTGTTAAAATGAAAATCATAAAAAATATGAAATTTATAATTCCAGGTGAAAGATTATGAGTGCTACAGAATTTATTCGTCTCAAAAAAGCAAACTGTACCAACTGCTATAAATGTATTCGCCATTGTCCTGTAAAGGCAATCCGTTTTTCTGGCGGTCAGGCACATATTATTCAAGATGCATGTATTTACTGTGGGGAATGTTTTGTTATCTGTCCACAGAATGCAAAATGGATCTACTCAGAAACAGAAGCGGTCAAATCAATCCTTTTACAGAATGAAGTGTATGTATCACTTGCACCATCGTTTATATCATATTTTGATACAGGAATATCCTGCATGAAAGATGCGTTAAAAAAGCTGGGATTTGCGGGATGCGAAGAAACAGCTGTTGGTGCAACGATTGTCAAGAATGCATATGAACAGCTCATACAGGAAGAAAAGAAAGATGTACTGATCAGCTCGTGCTGTCATACAGTTAATTTACTCATACAGAAGTATTATCCAGATCTACTGCATTGCTTAGCACCGGTTGTTTCTCCTATGCAGGCACATTGCAGGAAGTTAAAGCAGGAACATCCAGGATGTAAGACTGTATTTATTGGCCCGTGTATTTCTAAAAAAGATGAAGCTGAAAGATACATGGAAGATGTGGATGCGGTCATGACATTTGATGAATTAGAAGCCTGGTTCAATGAAGAAAAAATTGTAATTCCAAAAGACTTTGAAGCATGTGAAATGTCAAAGACAAGACTCTTTCCAAAGGCGGGTGGAATCTTGAAAACAATGGTTAAAAATCAGCCAGAGTATGTATATTTATCTGTAGATGGAACAGAGCAATGCATGGAATATTTAGAAGACATTCGTCATGGAAATATTCATCATTGCTTTATTGAAATGTCCGCATGTAAAGGCAGCTGTATTGGTGGACCTTTAATGATCAAGAGAAAAGAAAAAATCCTGGAAAGAAATCTGCAGATTGAAAGATACGCTGGGGAAAAGGATTTTGTTGTTGCACAGCCAGACGAAAATACAATTCATAAAGAATTTGAAAACCTGGAATATTCTACATTTATTCCAGAGGAAGCAGAAATCAGAAAAGTCTTGTCACGTATGGGGAAGAAAAAAGAAGAGGATGAATTGAATTGTGGTGCATGTGGATATGATTCGTGTCGTGCAAAAGCGATTGCGGTATATCAGGGAAAAGCTGAAATGTCAATGTGTTTTCCATATCTAAGAAAACAGTCGGAGAATATGACAGATATTATCACGGATCATTCATTGAATGCTATTCTTGTATTGAATGAAAGAATGGAAGTACAGAGAATCAATCCAGTAGCGAAAAAACTGTTCCATATTCATAACGAAGCAGACATTCTTGGAGAATCGGTTACAACGATCTTGGATCCAGATCTGTTTGTTGATGTTTTAGACAAACAGGAAAATGTATATGAAAAGATGCAGTATTTATCTATGTATCATATCTATGTAGAAACAACAGTTTCCTATGATGAAACAAATCATTTTCTGATCTGTATGATGAAAGACGTAACAGAAGAAGTGAAAGAAAGAGAAAAGAGAGTTGCCGTCATTGCTAAAACGGCAGAAGTTGCAGATCACGTTGTTGAAAAACAGATGCGTATCGTACAGGAAATTGCTTCTCTTTTAGGAGAAACAACGGCTGAAACAAAGATTGCATTAACAAAGCTGAAGGAGTCAATTTCTGATGAGTAAATACTTTCTAGACATTGGATGGAAATCGATTCGACATGTGGGAGAAGAACTGTGTGGAGATCATGTTGATGTCATTGATGATCGCAATGGCAATATGACAGCGGTCATTGCAGATGGACTTGGCTCTGGTGTACGTGCTTCTATCTTGTCTACATTGACATCTAAAATCATTTCTACAATGATTGCGGAAGGTCTTCCTTTAGAAGAATGCGTCAGTACAATTGCCTCTACGCTTCCTGTTATGAAAGATCGCAACGTTGCGTATTCTACATTTACAATTCTGCATGTCAAAGATGGAAAAGAAATGCATCTTGTTCAGTATGATAATCCATCTGTCATATTGCTAAGAAATGGTGAAGTATTTGACTATGAAAAACAAGAGATGCATGTGGAAGAAAAAACAATCTATAGTTCCAGTATATTGCTTGAAGAAGGAGATATGTTTATTGCGATGAGTGATGGATGTCCATGCGCTGGACCTGACAATACATATAATCTTTCGTGGCAAGTGAAAGATATTGCTTCATATATGCAATGTCTGTATTTTGCGGGATACGATGCGAGAACGCTTTCTAATATGCTTGTAGAGGAATGCAATCATCTGTATGAATATAAACCTGCAGATGATGCAACGGCGTTTGTTCTTTCCATTAAACAGAAAAAGAAAGTGAATGTTCTTTTCGGTCCTCCAAAAAAGATGGAAGATACTGAACCAATGATTCGTATGTTCTTTGCGGAAGAAGGAATTCATGTTGTCAGTGGAGGCTCAACATCACGTATGGTTGCGGAATATCTTGATACAAAAGTGATTCCATCTATGCAAAAGACGAATCATGATATTCCACCTGTTTCTACGATTCGTGGTGTTGATTTAACAACGGAAGGTGTTGTAACAATGAATCGTGTTGCTCAATACGCAGAAGATCACATTCAAAATAATGCATATTATGAACAGTGGTCTACAAAGCAGGATGGCGCATCATTGATTTCACGTCTATTATTTGAAGAAGCAACAGACATTCATATCTTTGTTGGAACCGCAATCAATCCAGCACATCAAAACCCTGGTCTAGCTGTCAGCTTTAACCTGAAACTGGATATTGTAAATACATTAAAGTCTGCTTTAGAAAAGATGGGTAAAAATGTTAGTTTGTCTATCTTTTGACTGAAAGCCCTTTCAAAAATGAAATTGAATTGTTAAAATAAATCCATAGAGATGCATTGCATCAATATGGATTTTTTTTAATTACAATTTTTAATTTTTAAGAAGAGGGTGTTTATGAGGACAAATGAAGAAATGTTTGCTGAACTGGATGCTTTCATTGAATCTGTTGGAAACAGTCCGTCGGAAATGATTGCTATCTTGCATACAGCACAAGGAATTTTTGGGTACCTTCCAATGAAAGTGCAAAAGCACATTGCAGATCGCATCGGTGTCAATGTATCACAGGTCTATGGCGTTGTTACGTTCTATTCCTTTTTTACGATGCAGCCAAAAGGTGAGAATGTTATCTCGATCTGTCTTGGTACGGCGTGCTTTGTAAAGGGATCTGGAAAACTGCTGGAAGCATGTGAAAACTATTTAGGCATTCATAATGGAGAAACAACTGAAGATGGAAGATTTACCATTACAACACTTAGATGTGTCGGTGCTTGTGCTTTAGCACCTGTCATGCAGATCAATGGAAAGACATATGGAAATATTACTGCGAAGGATGTTCCAGGCATCCTGGAAACCTATATGAAGAAGGAGAAATATGACAACTAGATTAAACAGTAGAGAAGATTTGCTTTCTTTATATGGTGATTTGAAACATCTTGCGGATGAAAAATTAGAAATATTACATTCCAAAAGAAAAATTATTTCTGTCTGTTCCTGTACGGGATGTGCTTCCCAGGATTCTTTGCTTATTGTTGAAGAATTAAACAAGCATATTCAAGAAAGACACATGGAAGATACGATTGAAGCAACGATTACGGGATGCTTTGGTTTCTGTGCTCGAGGACCAATTGTGAAGATCTATCCAGATGAAATCTTCTATGTACAGGTGAAAAAAGAAGATGCTGGCAGAATCATTGATGCAATCGTGCATGATACAGTCGTAGAAGATCTGTTATACAAACTTGATCATCATGATCATGCAAAGCATCAGAATGATATTCCATTCTATGGAAAGCAACACCGTATTGCATTGCATAAAGCAGGATTAATTAATCCAGAAAGTTTTGAAGACTGCATTGCAACAAAAGGCTATCAGGCATTAGCGAAAGCATTGTATGAAATGAGTCGTGATGATGTCATTGAAGAAGTGACACGTTCCGGCTTGCGTGGTAGAGGTGGTGCAGGCTTCCCGACAGGAAAGAAATGGAGTTTTGCCAAGGCAAGCTATGCAGATAAGAAATATATCATTTGTAATGCAGATGAAGGGGATCCAGGTGCATTCATGGATCGTTCTATTCTCGAAGGGGATCCGCATTCTGTATTAGAAGCAATGGCTGTTGCGGGATATGCTATTGGTGCAGATGAAGGTGAAATCTATATCCGTGCAGAATATCCATTGGCAATCAAACGTTTGCGTATTGCAATCAAAGAAGCAGAAGAATATGGATGTTTAGGGGATCATATTCTTGGAACTGATTTTAGTTTCCATATTTATATTCGCTATGGTGCAGGAGCATTTGTATGTGGTGAAGAAACTGCATTGATTCATTCAATTGAAGGGCATCGTGGGGAACCAACATTGAAGCCGCCATTCCCTGCAGTCAAAGGTTTAAATGGAAAACCAACAAACGTGAATAACGTTGAAACATGGGCTAATGTTCCAACAATCATTTTAGATGGAGCAGATAAGTTCGCATCGATTGGAACTGACAAATCAAAGGGAACAAAGGTATTTGCACTTGCTGGTAAAGTGAATAATGTTGGTCTTGTTGAAGTGCCTATGGGAACAACATTACGTGAAATTATTTATGATATCGGTGGCGGTATTAAAAATGGCAGAAAGTTCAAGGCAGTTCAGACAGGTGGCCCATCTGGCGGATGTCTGACAGAAAAAGATCTAGATACACCAATTGACTATGATAACCTTGTACAGCGTGGATCCATGATGGGATCTGGCGGTATGATCGTTTTGGATGAAGATGACTGTGCCGTTGATATTGCAAGATTCTATCTTGAATTTACAGTAGAAGAATCCTGTGGTAAATGTACACCTTGTCGTATTGGTAACAAGCGTATGCTTGAAATCTTGAATCGTATTGTTGAAGGTGAAGGAACACTGGAAGATCTTGACAGACTTGAAAGACTTGCAGAAACAATCAAAGATTCTGCTTTGTGTGCTCTTGGACAGACTGCACCAAACCCTGTCTTGTCGACATTGCATAATTTCCGTGATGAATATGTTGCGCATGTTGTAGATAAGAAGTGTCCTGCAGGTTCCTGCAAGAAACTTGTTGCGTTTGAAATTGATAAATCATTATGTCTAGGATGTGGGATGTGTGCGAGAAACTGCCCAGTAGAAGCAATCAAAAAGAGTGATCAGCCTGTCAAGAATCCTAGACTCATGGCGTATGAAATTGATACAGATAAATGTGTTCGCTGTGGTTCATGCTTAAGTGTATGTCCAGCAAAACCAAAGGCAATTCAGAAATAGGGAAGGAGAATGGTATGTTAAAGAATATTACAATGAATGGAATACACATGCAGGAAGATTCTTCTTTGACTATTCTAGATGTTGCGAGAAAGCATGGTATTGATATTCCAACGTTATGTTTTTTGAAAAAAGATGATTGTAATTTTGTCCATCGTCCTGCTTCTTGCAGAGTTTGTATTGTAGAAGTAAAGGGTAGAAGAAATCTTAGTCCTGCCTGTGCAACGTATATTGAAGAAGGCATGGAAATCTTAACGAATTCCTATAAAGTCAGACAGGAAAGAAAGAATATCGTTGAACTTCTGTTAAGCAATCATCCAAATGCCTGTTTGACTTGTCGCAAGTCTGGAGATTGTGAATTACAGGCACTTTCCGCAAAACTTGGTGTCAGCAATAATCTCGAATTTGCCGGGCCATTATCACAGGAAAATAAAGAATATCGTTTTGGCGCAATTTTAAGAAATCCTTCGAAATGTATTCTCTGTAATAGATGTACAGCTTTCTGTGAAGAAATTCAGGGGATTGGCGCAATTTCCGCAACACAAAGAGGCTTTGCGACAGTGATTTCTGAAGGACATAAGTGTGTAAACTGCGGTCAATGTATTCAGGTATGTCCAACAGGTGCTTTGATGCAGTATGAAGATGCACCTGATATTGAAAAGGAGCTGACAGATCCAGAGACGTTCTGTATTGTTCAGACTGCTCCTGCCGTTCGTGTATCCATTGGTGAAGGTTTTGGAATGGAGCCTGGAACTGACGTTACAGGAAAAATAATTACTGCGTTACGTTATATGGGATTTGATCGTGTATTTGATACAAACTTCTCTGCTGACCTTACAATTATGGAAGAAGCACATGAACTTGTGGATCGTCTACAGGCGGGTGGTAAATTACCTATGATTACTTCCTGTTGTCCTGGATGGATTAAATATCTAGAAACACATCATCCAGATATGCTGGATCTTCCATCTTCCTGTAAGTCTCCACAGGAAATGTTCTCATCCATTGCACGCAGCTGGTATGCTGAAAAATATGGCATTGATCCAAAGAAGATGGTCGTTGTTTCTTTGATGCCATGTACAGCGAAGAAAAAAGAAATTACAAGAGAACAGAATCAGGTGGATGGTGTTCAACAGACAGACTACTCCATGACAGTGAAAGAATTTATTGCCATGGTAAAGCGTTATGGCTTGGATATTCGCAATCTACCTGAAGGAACATTTGATTCTCCACTTGGTGAATCTACAGGTGCTGCTGATATCTTTGCACAGACTGGTGGTGTTATGGAAGCTGCAATCCGTACTGCGGGTGTATGGCTGGATGGCGACGCTCCATGGAATATCAACTGGGAGAGTGGATATGAAGATGGTATTAAGGAAGCTACGGTTAAAGTCGGAGGTAAAGAACTATCAATCTGTATTGCTTCTGGATTAAAGAATGCGTCTAAAGTCATTGAAAGAATTCGCAGTGGTGAAAAGCAATATCATTTCATTGAAATCATGGCTTGTCCTGGTGGATGTTTGAATGGTGGTGGACAGCCAGTTGCCAAATATGGAAAGTATGCGGAAACAATGCTTGCAAGAAGAAAAGGTGTACAGTCTATTGACCGTAACAAGAGTGCAAGAATTTCCTGTGACTCATCTGCAGTACAGAAGCTGTATGAAGAATTCCTGGTAGAACCAGGTTCTGAAATTGCACATAAGCTATTACATACATCCTATAGTGACGAATCAGATATAATTTAAGATAGTAATAAAGGCGTGATCATATCGGTACACGCCTTTTGTAATATGTTTGTAAATATTCATATTTTCCGATAAAATCTCATCTTTGACAGTTTAAGAAGACAAAACAGTCAGAAAATGGCTTATTTACGCCGAATTCTGACTGTTTTTGT
>QQXM01000069.1 GCA_014610835.1 Erysipelotrichaceae bacterium 7770_A6 | reverse complement strand
TTTTCTGAAAAATTTTTTATTTTGTGGATAACTGCTATTGACAGCTTTTATATTTATTCATTTATCGGTGAATAGTAACGAGATACTTCCTCAACGATCTGTTTTACTCTATCGTAACAAGTTTGAGAAATGACATTACTTTCCAGTAAATAATGCGCTTCATGTAATTCAGATACAAGACGCATTGGATCTTCCGCTGCCATTCTGTTAATTTTTAATAAATATTGTTGATCATTTTCAAATAGTGACATCGTATTTACCTCTACTTCTATTTTACTCACTTACAACAATTTTTAAAGATTATTTATGATTCGTTTTAGAATTTGGATGTGCTTTTTCTACAACATTCGCTAAACGGTCTTGAGATACATGTGTATAGATCTGTGTTGTCTGCAGATTCTCATGACCAAGCAGTTCCTGAACAACTCTAAGATCTGCTCCATTATCCAGCAAATGGGTTGCGAATGAATGACGAATCATATGTGGATGAATATGCATGGATATGCCAGCATCTCTTCCAGCCTTTTCACAGATATTCTGAATACTTCTAGAAGTAATCGGAAGTCCTCTTTGATTTACAAACAAGATTCCATGATCTTCCTGTTTTTTTAGAAGCATTGGTCGAATGACTTGCATATAGTGTTCTAAAAGAGAAGCACAGCGCGGATAGAATGGAACCATTCTTTCTTTGCTTTCTTTTCCAAGTACTGTAAGATATCTTTCTTTCAGATTGATATCTTTTACTTTTAATCCAGCACATTCAGAAACACGCAAACCACAGGCATACATCACTTCAATCATACTGCGATCTCTTAGAGCAATCGGATCTGTAAGATCAAAATGATCCAGTAATGTTTCCATCTGATCAAATGTTAAATACTCTGGCAGTTTTCTTTTATTTGTAACGGAATGGAATAATAGAATGGGATTATTCTGAATACCTTCCTGTCGATTCAAATATCGATAAAAACTTTTTAAAGAAGACAAATTCCTTGCATACGATGCATTAGATAATTTATTACCTGTAAATTCACCACTTCTCAATTGTGTAATATAGTCAGCAATATCTTCTTTCTTCACATCTTCAAATGAATGAATATCTTTGTCTTGAAGATAGGTTAGAAATCTTTCTACATCTCTATGATAGGCATCCTGCGTATCTTGGGAACCTGTTCTGCTTAAAGCAATATGATGCAGGAAAGATTCTAATGATTTCTCAAAGTCTTCCATCTTCCTTGAGCTTTCTGATGATTTCTAAAGATTGCGGTGCATATGCATTCTTGCGGTCTTTTTTCTTTACTGCAGCATCTAAATGAACAATACCAAAGTTTGCATTCATTGGCTGGAAGTTTCTAGAATCTGCATGTGTAATATAGTAAGACATAGAACCAATGACAGTCTGATTGCCTGGCAGGCATACTTCTTCACCATTGAGTACATGTGCCAAATTGATACCTGCAAGCATACCAGAAGCACTGGATTCTACATATCCTTCAACACCTGTCATTTGTCCAGCAAAGAATAAATCATTTCTTCCCTTGAATGCATAGGATTCTTCTAATGCAACGGGAGAGTTGATATATGTATTTCTGTGCATGACACCATAACGAACGATTTCAGCATTTTCCAGCCCTGGAATCATACGAATGATACGCTTCTGTTCAGGCCATTTTAAATGCGTCTGAAATCCTACGATGTTATACAAGGATGCTTCTACATTATCCTGACGCAGCTGTACAATTGCATATGGACGCTTTCCATCTGGTGTTTCTAGACCCACTGGTTTCATAGGACCAAATAACAATGTATTTCTGCCACGCTTTGCCATTACTTCAAATGGCATGCATCCTTCAAATACTTTTTCATTTTCAAAACCATGAACCTCAGCAACTTCTGCTGTAATTAATGCATCATAGAATGCATTGAACTGATCTACATCCATAGGACAGTTGATATAGTCAGCACTGCCCTTGTCATATCTGCTCTTCTTATACG
Organism: Erysipelotrichaceae bacterium 7770_A6; assembly: GCA_014610835.1. Lineage (GTDB taxonomy): Bacteria > Bacillota_I > Bacilli_A > Erysipelotrichales > Erysipelotrichaceae > Bulleidia. The sequence goes on along the minus strand of QQXM01000069.1, from coordinate 8,417 downwards.
CAATGTTCATATCAATACTGTCAAATGATACAATTGGAGCAGCTGCATCATAGAAATAACAGTATTTGTTATCAATAATCGTTCCAATTGCTTTCACCATTGCATCAGAAGATAAAGGTCCTGTAGCAATCACACATGGAGAAGATGGAATATGATCCACTTCTTCATCAATAATTTCAATATCTGGATGCTGTTGGATACGTTCTGTAATTTTCTTTGAAAACAATGTACGATCAACTGCTAATGCAGATCCTGCTGGAACTGCAGTTTCATCTGCAACTTCCATAATCAAAGAACCAATCGTTCTCATTTCTTCTTTTAATAATCCTACAGCATTGCTTGTAGCATCAGAACGTAATGAGTTCGAACATACAAGTTCTGCAAATGTATCCATATGATGTGCTTCAGATTTTTTATGTGGCTTCATTTCATATAGTTTGACATGAATACCACGCTTTGCTAACTGATATGCAGCTTCACATCCCGCAAGTCCTGCACCTACTACGATTGCTTCTTTCATTCACTTACCTTCTTCTTTGTTGTTTTTTTCGCTGTAGTCTTTTTCGCTGTTGTTTTCTTTGCGGCTGACTTTTTCGCAGCGGTTTTCTTTGTTGTCTTTTTTGTGGAAGATGATTTTTCTTTATCTTTCTTGGATACGATTCTTTCACCTTCCAGATTTTCCATATAACGACATTTAGGGAAGGCAGAACATCCTAAGAAATATGTACCAAAACGAGACTTTCTCTTTAATAATTCACTTCCACACTCCGGACACATCTTCCCTGTTGGTTCTGGTTTTTCCTTTTCCTTGTTTTCTAAGCTTCTTGTATATTTGCACTGTGGAAAATTGGAACAGGAAATAAATTTACCATAGCGAGAATTACGATAAACGAGTTCTCCACCACATTCAGGACAGATTTCTCCTACTTTTTCTGGAGCTATCTTCTCCATTTTGTCATAGGCCACTTCTAACAATGGTGTAAACTTGTCATAGAAAGAACGAAGTGTTGGAACTTCTTCACGCTTTCCTTCCGCAATTTCATCCAGTTCTGTTTCCATATCCTTTGTATAGGAAACATTGATGATAGAAGAGAAATACTGATCCAGCTTTTCTGTTGTCAATTCGCCCTGTTCTGTTGGCGTAAAGAATTTTGTACGGCTCTTTTCCGCAACTGGAGCTAATGTTACATAGCCTCTTTGTTGAATTGTATCAATGATCATTGCATATGTTGATGGTCTTCCAATGCCATCTTCTTCCAGCTTCTTGATCAAAGTTGCTTCTGTATAGCGTTTTGGTGGTTCTGTAAAGTGCTGGGATGGTGTAACGGATTGGGCGTCCATTGTTTCGCCTTCTTCCATAGATGGAAGAATTGTATCTTTGTTGCTGGAATAATCACCATATGCTTTTAAATAACCATCAAACGCCAATACGCTTCCATTGGCAGTAAAATCAAATGCATTCTGTGATAATGTAACTGTTACCTTGTCAAATGCACTTGGTGCCATCTGTGAAGCTAATGCTCTATAGTAAATAAACTTGTATAGCTTGTATTGTTCATTTGTTAAATGAGATTTAATGGATTCAGGTGTATATGCAATATTTGTTGGTCGAATTGCTTCATGCGCATCCTGAGCACCATCATCATTATGTGCGTGATAGCTTCCAAGATATTCTTTTCCATATTCCTTTTCAATAAAATCTCTTGCACCACTCGTATAGAGATTCGACAGTCTTGTAGAATCTGTACGCATGTACGTAATCAAACCTTCGGAACCATTTCCAACATCAATTCCTTCATAAAGAATCTGTGCAATTGACATTGTTCTACGCGCAGAGAAGCCAAGCTTTGTACTAGCTTCCTGCTGCAGTGTAGATGTAATGAATGGTAATAGTGCTTTTCCCTTTGTTTTTGTTGTTTTGATATTAGAAACTGTAAACGCACCTTTTGTTCCTTCAATGACACGCATTGCATCTTCTTCATTCTTTAAAGATGCCTTCTTGCCATCTACCTTTGCAAGTCTAGCAGTAAATTTCTTGTTCTTCTTTTTAAATTCCGCTTCCACTTCCCAGTATTCTTCAGGAATAAATGCTTTAATTTCTTTTTCTTTTTCAACAATTAACTTCAAAGCAACAGATTGTACACGACCTGCTGACTTTGATTTGATTTTATTGTTTAACAGTTTTGAGAGTTTAAAACCAATGATACGATCTAGAATACGACGTGTTTCTTGAGAATGTACAAGATTCATATCAATCGTACGAGGCTGCTGGAAAGCTTCCTTGACAGCGTTTTTTGTAATTTCATGGAACGTGACACGATCAACGAGACTTTCATCTAAACCAAGCTCCTGTGCTAAATGCCAGCTAATTGCTTCTCCTTCACGGTCCGGGTCGGTTGCAAGATATACATAATCAGATTCACCTGCAAGCTTCTTTAGTTCTTTGACTGTTTCTTTTTTATCTTTAGAGATTTGATATGTTGCTTCAAAGTTATTATCAACGTCTACTCCTAGACCATCCTTTCCTTTGATTGCAAGATCTCTAATATGTCCCTTGGATGAAACGACAGTATAGCCTTCCCCAAGATATTTACCAATTGTTTTGGATTTTGATGGTGATTCCACAATGACTAAATTTTTCATTTCCGTCCTCCATTTCGCATAATATTTAAACAACAGATAACACAATAAAACAAATATTTCCGAATTTCAACTGACGAAATCAAATAATTGTTTTGTATCATACAACAAAAATGCACCTTCCTGCACTAGTTTATTGCATCCTTTTCCTTCTTCACTCTCAAAAGGATATGGAAAACACCACACGTCTTTTGAAAGATTGATTGCTTCATTGACAGTCAGCATTGTTCCACTTTTAACTTTTGCACTTGTTACAATACATGCTTCCCCTAAAGCTGCGAGGATACGATTTCTCCATGCAAAGTGATGTTTCTGTATACCTGTATCATATGGATATTCACTTAAGATGAGATGTTCTTTCTGCATTATCTTGTATAAATCTGCATTACAGGAAGGATACTGTATTTTTAAGCCAGAAGCAATCACTCCAATTGTTTTAGCACCACACAGAATTGCTGTTCGATGTGCAGTAGCATCTGCCCCTTTTGCAAGTCCTGAAACAATCACATACTTTCTCGATAAGATAGAAGAAGCCACTTCCGTTACCCTTTTTCCATAGTCTGTCAGTTCTCTGCTACCAACAATTGTCATACATTTTTTCTCTAGAAGTGAAATATCGCCTTGATAATACAGTACCCATGGTGGGTAGCGCAATCGTTTTAAACAATCTGGATAAACTGCATCATAAATTGTAATGCATGGACTTTTTAAAGGAAGATGGGGTACTATTTCATTTGTTGCGATGCCTTTTGCAATCTTTGACCAGTTTCCATTGTAGAAAATACTGAGCTGTATCAATCGTTCTCTTTGATTCATAAATACCTCCCTAATAAGTCAAATGTTTTTAGCTTAAATAAGCTATTTTTTAAGTACTTATTTTGATATAAGCCAATAGGTTATGGATATTTCTTGCATCGATGTGCTGAATTATAACAACTTTGCACTATTTCAGATACTATTAAAACAAAACGTCACGTTTCATTTATAAATGGCCTTACTGTAATGCCCTCATCGTTATAGCTGTGCACCTCCCGTGTCTACCAGGATCACTCTTATTTAAGAGGTCCTAACTTCCTTCGTTCCACATATCCATAACCTGGGTGCCGATCAAGCTCTACGGCAGGGTCTTTGCCCTATGGTATAAATATCTATCGGCTACCGGCTCATACTTTGTCGATTTTTTGAATCTGCATCTTTGAAGTCTGGTATCGCATTTTCAGCGGACGTTTATACCTTACTCTCCAGTGCTACTCCATCTATGCTTCTTTGTCATAGACAGATTGAGATGTCTACCTCTTCAGGCAACTGAATCTGTCTACGACGAATTTGTTGATTGCTCTGTTTGATTCTTTCTATACACGGACAATGTCCTGCGTCATTTTTGTTTCGTCATAACTGACTCCATCTGTCAGTATTTTATAGAATATGCGTATCATCTTGCATGCCACCGCTACCACTGACTGAATGCCCTTTAATGGGTTCTTCTTCCTTGTTGTGTAGTACTGGTGGATCTGTCTGAACTCTTCATTCTTTCCAATTACTGACAATGCAGTTTGATACAACGCCCAGCGAAGTCTTTTCCTTCCTCTGTAGCTGATTCGTTTTTCTCCCTAATGCTTGCACGAATCATTCGTTACGATTGCATATCCTGCAAGTTTCTGTATTTCCTTAGGATTTTCAAATCTGCTTATGTCACCAACTTCAGATAAGAAGGTCAATACTGTTGCCTTTCCAACGCCTTTGATTCCAAACAGTTTATCTGCATTCTTAATCTTAGGCAGAATCTCATCTACTTCTTTGTCTATCGCTTCCAGCCTTTCCTGATAGCGATCCAGATCTTCTTTTATAGATTGAAATTCAAGTCTGGCTACTGCTGCAGCTTCCTTTCTGCCAATGCTGTTCTTAGCCGCTTCGTACAGCTTCTTAGCTCTGCTTTCTCCAGCTGCACGTACTTTCTTGTTTCTCCAGATCTGCAATATTCCTTCAACACCTAACGTCACGATGTCTTCAGGTAATGGATACATATCCATGATTATCATCGCTGTCTTGGGAACCACATTCTTGTACGCTTCCTTAAATTCCGGGAAGTAACGTGAATACCATCGTGCCAATCTGTTTTTGCACTGTGTAAGACTTTCCTGTGTACGTATCCGCAGATTGGAAAGTTCTCTCAGTTGGGCATATTCTTCTTCTGGCATGTACGGAAATGAATACCTTCCATCTGTCACAAGATCTGCGATTACTTTAGGATCTTTTCTATCATTCTTTGATGGATCATTATCGTCTAATTCCTTTGACTTATGAACAGCTGCAGGATTTACATGTACAAGAATCATTCCATTATCTTTACAATATGTAGCCAAAGCTTCCCAATATATGGAAGTCGGTTCCATACCAACGATAATCTTTTCAAGACCATTTGCTTTCATGATATTTACCGCCCAATCTTTGAACGTCTTAAATCCTTCGGCAGTATTATAAAAGTGTAATGGCTTTTTTGACAATTCCTGTTTTCTACATGTAAATGCTCGTGCATATTCATCATATGATCCGATATCCACACCAATTACCAAAGTTTTTTCATCAACCAGTTCAATCTTTTCGTTTTGTTTGTTACAATTCTTCATAGGTACCTCCGTATTATTGTTTCAGCTAACCGGTCAAGATCAGCAGATTCAATTTTACGACAGGTACTTTTTTTATTTCATTCTTCCTTTCCACTTCTACATTTACATGTTACAGGAAGCTCTACAATGATATTCACGAATTTTGATACAATTCCACAAAAAAACTTCAAAAAGAAGTTCCTTTTAAAATAATGATTGTTGATAAATGCTGACAGGTGCAAAACTTCTTCTATGAATTGGTGTAATTCCATATGTGTGAATTGCATCCATATGCTGTTTTGTACCATAGCCCTTATTATTCTTAAATCCATATTCTGGATATAGAACATCATATTCTTTCATGATACGATCTCTTGTTACTTTCGCTAAAATACTTGCGGCAGCGATAGAAATAGATTTCTGATCCCCTTTGATTAGATCAATCACAGGCTTTTCAATATGCATTTTCATCGCATCACTTAAAACAATATCTGCGAAAGAATCCATTGCGATTTCTGACATTGCCCTGCGGTCTGCTTCTAAAATATTATAATGATCAATATCTTCCACAGATACTTCAATAATTTCAAACCACAAAGCATCTTCCTTAATGATTTCAAATAGAGCATCTCTTTTCTTTTCACTCAATGCCTTGGAATCATAAATCGCAGGGTTCTCATATCCTGCTGGAAATATAACACCAGCAACAGACAATGGTCCAGCTAATGGACCTCTGCCTGCTTCATCAATCCCAACAACAAGTTTTCCTTCATTCCAGTATTGATGTTCATACAGATTTTCACATATCTTCACTTGTTTCTTCATTTACATGCTCCAATGTCAATCTGCCATATTTTCCATGTCTAAGATCTGTCAAGAATGCTTCTGCAGCACGCTTTGTATCTAATACATCATCACTGAGTTTGAAATGTCTTTTTTCCGCAATTGCCTTTAACATTCCATTAGGATTGACTTCTCCACTTTCATAGTAGTCTTCTAATAAACCAGGATACAGATCCTGAATGATATGAATGGCATCCATCGCAATCATCTTCTTATCTAGAATATCATCATTGATAGAACCTAAAGCCGCAAGAATTGATCCTGTCTTTTCATCTTCAAATTTAGGCCATAATACACCTGGTGTATCTAACAGATCCAATTCCTTATCTGCATGCAGCCAAGTCAAAGAACGTGTTACACCTGGTTTATCTGCAGCTTTTAGCGTATTTTTTCCCGCAATGCGATTAATCATTGTAGATTTGCCAACATTAGGGATTCCTGCAGCCATTGCACGTACTGCGCGTGGATTGATTCCTTTTGCTCTTTGCCTGTCTCTTTTTTCCTTCATGACATTTAAAGATGCCTGGATGATCTTTTTCCCGCATCCCGGATCTCTCATTAAATCTACCGCAATACAAGATACATTTTCACTCTGCAGTTTCTTTAGCCAGAGTTCTGTCTGTACAGGATCTGCCTGATCCATTTTTGATAGAACGATTAATCTTGGCTTTTGATTTGCCATTTGTATTAACATTGGATTTCTACTGGATTCAGGCATTCTTGCATCACGTAATTCAATGATCATATCAACTGCTTTTAATTTTTCTAACATGCCACGTTTTGCTTTTTCCATGTGACCTGGATACCATTGTACTTTTACCATCTGTTTTCCTTTCTCTTTTTTCAAAAAGTGCTCCTGGTTTAAACCAAGAGCATATATTACCATGTTTCAACACCAAAATCACTTAATGGCCATGCAATGAAAATACCTTTTGATCGAATATTTTCTTTTTTGAATGGTCCATAGTATCTTGAGTCTGAAGAATGTGGACGATTATCACCAAGACAATAATATTCATCCTCACCTAATGTAATCTCATTGACATCTGGCATCCATCCAGATCCATAAGATTCTACATATTCTTGCGATAAGAAATCTTCATCAACACTTTCTCCATTGATATATAGCTGTCCATTTGCATAGGATACCGTTTCTCCAGGCAGGCCAATGACACGCTTGACTAAGTATTCATTCTTTTCTGGAACATAGATAACAACGATATCAAAACGTTTGAGTGGTGACAATTGATAGCCAAGTGTATTCGATACTCCAATCGATTCATCTTCTAATGTAGGATACATAGAGTTTCCTTTTACCTGTACAGGGCGAATGACAAAGTTGGTAATCACAAAAACAATCACCATACATATTGCAAGATCCTTGATAAAAGAAAATACTTCATCTGTTGCTGATTCTTCATGTTCTTCTTTTTTCACAGATTTCTTTCTCTTTTCTTCTACATTTTTCTTTTTTTCATCAACTTCAGGATTTGTCAATCTTTCAAATACCTGTGTTTCACTAAACTGTTGTTTCTCTTTATTTTCCATAACGCAATCATTATACATCAAAAAAATAGAGAAAGCATAATGCTTTCTCTATGATGGATCTTATCGACGATCTTCCTTGATACGTGCGTCCTTAGCAGATCTACCCTTGAGATATGAAAGATTAGCTCTTCTAACCTTACCATAACGAACAACTTCGATCTTTTCGAGGATTGGGGAATGTACTGGGAATGTTCTCTGTACACCTACACCACTAGAAATCTTACGAACTGTGAATGTAGCACCAATACCGCCATTAGAACGATCAACAACAACACCTTCGAAAATCTGAATACGTGTCTTGTTACCTTCCTTGATACGTACGTGAACCTTTACTGTATCACCAGACTTGAATTCTGGGATATCGTTACGTAACTGATTCTTAGTAATCTTGTCAACTAAACTTAAATCCATTTTCTTTTCTCCTTATTTATACGAATGATCAGCAGCTCTTAGCTTATTTTTGCCAGCGGAACAGTGATGCGCTATTAAACGCCACAAGATAATATCATAAACTATATGAAATAGTCAATATCGTATCCACCCAAAGTGTCTGCAAGCCTTTTCGATACCATCATTTACATTCGTATCCGTAACATATGTTGCTTTCTTCTTCAGCTCATCTTTTCCATTCCCCATCGCAATAGATGTCCAGCAAGGATCAAACATGACAAGATCATTTGTATCATCACCAAATACAACAACACGGGTCTTTGACACCTCTTTGTAAAGCCATCTTTAACATCAGCGCATAATTACGCTGTTTTTTTATATTATTTTTGT
>QQXM01000068.1 GCA_014610835.1 Erysipelotrichaceae bacterium 7770_A6 | reverse complement strand
GATGTAGCTCTACATCCAGGGTTTACATGGCAAATATTTTATTTTAATGACTTCTTATTTGCCTTAACTTAATGACATTGACGCAACGTTCTCTATTTTTTTTAATGCCATGGGAATGTAATCATTCCATATACAAAGATAAAAATGATAAATACTGGAAGAATATAACAATAGATGTATTTCATGCATGAAGGAATCTTGATTCCTTTGCCTGCATTTGCTTCTTTCATAAAATTCTCATACCCCCATCCACACTTCCACGTACAGAAGATAACAAGTGCAAGAGAACCTAATGGCAATATGAGATATGATACAAGGAAGTCCCAGAAATCCAGCCATGTTGAACCAGATGCGAATGGCTGAAAATGAATCACATTAAATCCAAGCGCAGTTGTTAATGCAAGTACAAAGATAATGGATCCACAAACCATACATCCCTTTGGACGCTGCCATCCTGTCTTTTCACGAACCATTGCCAATATATTTTCACATACGCCAAGAACTGTAGATAATGCCGCAAATACCATAAACAGAAAGAATAATGTTCCCCACCATCTTCCACCGCTCATATTTTTAAATACCGTTGTCATCGTATCAAACAGCAAGCTAGGACCAGCACTGACTTCAACGTTATATGTAAAGCACGCTGGAAAGATAATGATTCCAGCAACAATTGCCACGAAAGTATCCAGGAAAACAATGTTTAATGCCTCCCCCATCAAAGATCTTTCTTTCCCAATATAGCTTCCAAAGATTGCCATGCCACCCATACCAACGGACAACGTAAAGAATGCCTGGTTCATCGCACTGACGATCGTATTACCTGAAATCTCAGAAAATCTTGGGATCAGATAAAATGACAAGCCTTCCTTTGCACCAGAAAGAAAGAAGCTGTGTCCTGCTAAAACAAGCATTAGAACAATCAATGCACTCATCATATACTTTGTAATCTTTTCTAGACCATTTTGAAGATTGAAACTCAAAATGATAAAGGATGCTACAAGTGTTACAAATAAAAACAATACATTTACAAATGGATCACCAATCATGGATGCAAAGGAAAGATCCATATAATTTCCACACAAAAACTGAACAAAATAATAAATGATCCATCCAGTTACAACAGTATAGAATGCCATCAAAGAAAAATTACCAGCAAGGCATACTTTTCCAAGAATTCCCCATCTGGAATCTTTTTTCGATAGCTTTTGATACATGTACAACGGACTCGCCTGGGAAGCTCTGCCCACACTCAATTCCATGATCATAACAGGAAGACCTAAAACCAGCAAACAAATCAGATACAGCAGCATAAAACTGCCACCACCATTTTGTCCACACATCCATGGAAACTTCCATACATTTCCACATCCTATCGCGCATCCTGCCGATAGCATAATAAATCCAATTCTACTTGCCAAATGATCTCTATGATTCATATAACCCCTCTTTATACACCGTAAAGAGTATTATATCGTGTTTCAAGCAAAAGAAAAAGACGGAAGACAAATCTCCCGTCAATGATTATCTTGTCTTTTCAGCTAAGGCAGCTAAAGCTTCCTTTGGCTGGAAACCTACAATGCTTCCCGCAATCTCACCATTTTTGAATGCGATGAGTGTTGGAATTGACATAATTCCATAACGCTGTGCAATGTCTGGTGTATTATCTACATTGACTTTCACAAACTTGATATCTGTATATTCCTTAGATAATTCTTCTACAAGTGGGCCAACCATCTTGCATGGTCCACACCAGTCTGCATAGAAATCTACAAATACAGACTGATTATCTTTCAATAAAGCATCATATTCATTTGTACTTTGAATAATATTCATAGTAACTTCCTCCTTTTGATACTTAGATAATAAGCTACATTGCATAAAAACTCAATTCAGATGCCCAAAAGAAAAAGAACTTCAAATATTGAAGTCCTTGTGTAAAATTTTAGAGTTTGCTTGCAGCAGCTTCATCCATGATAACTGTTACGTCAGCATGATCCTGCAGGATAGATGCTGGACAGTCAATTGTCTTTTTACCCTTTAACATGCCATATACAGCATCAGCCTTGTTAGCACCTGTAGCAATTAAGATGATCTTCTTTGCACGCATGATAGAAGCAAGACCCATTGTAACTGCCTTTGTAGGAACCTGAGACTTGTCACCTTCAAAGAAACGAGCATTATCAGAAATTGTCTGTTCTGTCAATTCAGCTACATGTGTTACAGAATCAAATGGTGTGCCTGGTTCGTTGAATGCGATATGACCATCAGAACCAATACCTAATACCTGAATAGATACTGTGTGCTTAGCAAGTTCTTCTTCATATTCTCTTGCATTCTTTTCTGGATCATCACCAACACCACTTGGTACATGGATGTTGCAGTCTGGACAATCTAGATAGTTAAATAGATTTTCATGCATGAATGTCCAGTATGTCTGTTCGTGATCTCTTGGAAGTCCAACATATTCATCTAAGTTGAAAGTCAGGATATCCTTATAAGATCTTCCAGTTTCTTCATGATCCTTGATCATGTTCTTATAAAGACCTACAGGTGTAGATCCTGTAGCAAGTCCTAAAATAGGATTTACTTCTGTATCCAAAACACCCTTCATTACCTTAAATGCTTCTAAAGATACTTCATCATAATTCTTACAAACAATTGTCTTAAACATTTCCTTTTTTACCCTCCTGTTCATTAGAAAATTGTGATTGTATAGTCTGCATGAAATTTATCATGTGACTTCAAAATAATTGTTCCTTCTCTTTGTTCAAATGGTACTTTAACTTCAGAGAAATCCGTATGTGAATACCATGGTTCAATACATACAAATGGTGCATTTTCCTTTGACCAGAATGCAAGCCATCTATATCCTTCAAAACCAACAGTGACGCCATGCTTTCCATTTGTTAATGTTGCTTTTGTACTCTTTGGATCTTGCAGAATAATTGTATTTGCAAGTTCTTCACGATCTAGTTTGATACGTGTGCAATCCTTTACATGTGTTACATTGAAATCAGAAGTTTCAGCACGTTCTAATTCAATGTAGTAATCTTCAAAGTTTCCACCATCACTTGGACAGTTAAATGCTGGATGCAATCCAAAGTTGAATGGCATGTCACAATCATTTTCATTTGTGATATCATAAGAAACCTTCAATGTCTTTCCTTCTAATGTATATGTAATATGCATTGTGAAATGGAATGGATATTCTTTGAATGTTTCTTCATTGTCTTTCAGTTCCATCACGATTGTATTGTCTGTATGTTCAATACATGTAAAATCAGAATGTCTAGTAAATCCATGATTCCCAGTTACATATTCTTTTCCATTGATGTGAAGTTTCTTATCCCATGTACTGCCTACCATTGGGAATAATGTTGGGTTTCTTCCAGCCCAGAACTTAGGATCCCCTTGCCACATGTATTCATTGTCTGTCGCAACATCACAGAAACTATGAATTTCTGATGCATGTTCATCGACACTCACCAAAGCTTTTTCATTTTTAATTTCAAATAAAGCCATAAAAAAACTCTCCTTAATTTGCACTACCATTATACAACATTAAAATCTTCAAAATTTTTAGATAGCTATAAAAAATTATATATTCCAAAAAAAATTTTCGAACGTTTTCATTTTCTTCTATCTTTCAGCAGCCAAAATAAAAGGCCTAGGAAATCCAGGCCTTCCATGAAATGATTTGATGCAAAACATAAACTGTTCAAATATAACAATTTTCACAGTTGTGAACAGTCACATATATCATATCAATATCTCAATTACGCTTTATTCTTTTCAGCCTGTTCTTCAGCATAAGCCTGATTATCAAGCAGCTTGAAGAAAGGATAAAAGATAACACATTGCACAATGATTGCGACAACAATAGCAATCAAGAAACAAATGCCACCTCTTAAGAAAGCTGCAATAGGAGAAGGAATTACCCACGCTACAGATACAGCAGGATTGAAATTCATACTGTTAATGAATCCAGTTGTTACACTGATCCATGCAACAAGAGCACCTGATAAAGGAGCAAGAATTGTTGGAATCAACATAATAGGGTTATACATAATTGGTACACCAAATACAAGCGGTTCATTAATATTGAATAAGCCAGGAACGATAGCAACCTTATTTAACGCTTTATAACGTTCACTCTTTGCTTTAAACATTACAAGGTTTAAAGATAATGTAGAACCTGTCCCACCCATCATTCCAAATGCTGATGTAATGGCAAATAAGATATACGGAATTGGCAACCCAGCCTGCATAGCTTCAATATTAGCAGTTGTTACAGCTGCAGAAATAGGAGCATATACAGCGTTCACTGGACTTGGATGAATACCAAAGAACCAGAATAGAGAACGAATGACACAATACAGAATTGGAGTAACAATAGATGTTCCAAGAATATGCATTAATGGAGCCATCAGGATTTCTTTGAAGCATGTAAAGATATCGCCAAATTGTGTTAATGCAAATCCCCATTTTACAAATAATGTTCATGTGAAAATAATCATACATGCGATAATTGGAGTCATTGAGTTACTTACGTTAGGTGGTACCTGTTCTGGAAGGCTGATCTTTACATTATGTGTGATCAGGAAATTATAAATTGCGGTAACGATCAAGCCAGTAAATAAAGCGATGAACATACCGTTACTTCCAAGATTGGATGAAAGCAATGCTGAAACGCTCTCTTCTCCAACTGTTACAGACTGTGGCATTAAAATGATAAATACTGCTAAAGAAGTAATAACGCATGCTCTTATATCCTGCTCTAATGTTTTCGCGTAGCTGTAGGAAACAGAAATAACGACATAGAGTGCAAGCAAAGAACTTGTTGCGGAAATCAATTCCTTTGCAGGTCCAAGGATTTTTATATTTGTCAAAAATGCAATCCATGGTTCAAATGGAAGATTGACAAGAATTGACACAAGGCAAACACCTACAGTCAAACTGATAATGCCCATCATTCCGTTTGTAATCGCCTGGATCAATGGGCTTTGCGACATTTTAATCGCAAATGGTTGAAGTGTTTTCTCTAGAAAACTTTGTAATTTATTAAACATGAAATGTTCCTCCGATACATATATTTTATTCTATAAGAAAGCGTTTTTTTGTAGAATTTATTATATGTTGAAAACATTTTCCATGATTTTTTTATATTCAGGCAGCTTTTTGAGAATTATTTCTCTATAAGTTGCATAATTTTTTCTACGCAATAAAAAAAAGCAACTCATATGAGTTACTTATGATTTCTTGGGCCAGTCTAAGATTTGATCCCCTTTGACTAAAAATGCTCTTTTTGCTTCCAATGCAAGTGGTGTGTCTGATAAGGAATCTGAATAGAATTCATCAATTTCTGCATTTGGAAACATCTGATAGAATCTTTTCACCTTTTCTTCACCATGGCAGTTTAAGCCTGTATGCTTACCTGTCTTTGGATCCACAACGGTTGCCATCACATGTTTGATGCCAAGTTTCCTGCAGAATCGTTTGATTGTAAATTCAGGCGAAGCAGAAATCACAACATCATCTTCTTTCTGCTGTTTCAGATAGAATTCTTTCACATGATCCATATGAGAATCCACAAATGCATCTGTTGTACCATCCATATCTTTTACAAATACAAACATATGATATAGATTTTCTTTAAATGTCAGCTTATCTACAACATGCAATCCATAGCCAATCGCATACACAAGTGTTCTTGGTATGGATAATAATGTCTTTGGTCGATTTCGAAACAGCCAAAGAACAAAGTTCGCTGTAGAATCCTGTCGATAAATCGTATTGTCCCAATCATAAACATTCATGGTAAAATCACACTCCCGTTCTTTGGATCTCTTGTCAAAAGATCCGTATATAACCCTGCTGGATGATCAACAAAGGATGAAACATGGCCCAGCACACATGTTATCACTAATGTTAATTCAAGGATCCACTGACCAATCACAGTCCATTCAAACTGTTTATAGATCCAGTAGAAAATCATAATATCTGTAAATGGATTAAAGATAATTTCAAATGCATGTGCGTACATTGCAAGTCCTGTAATACGAGACAGCATTCCCATACATAATGGATTGACAAAGAAGACAACCATTCCTAGAAAAATCATACGCATCATCTTTTCTTCTGGTTTACTGGCACGTGACAAGAATACAAGTACACCTGCCCATCTGAAAATATTCAATGCATTGTCCAGGATACTGCCACTCATAAATAGACATGTAGAAATAGCACTGTTAGAAAAGAAATGAATATATTCAGAATATGGCACTGCATACTGTACTGTAAAGTATCTCAAGAAAAATGTTCCAATCAAGAACACCAGTGGAATCGTCACATAGAAAATCTTAACAGAATGATCAATCAATACATCTTCTACGCGAATCATTTTAATATATACAGAACGTTTCAGTCTTGCACAATAGAACAAAATCAGCACGACACTCAGGATAACTGCAGAAACCAGCGAATACTTTGTCAGCCAGGCAATGCAGTAAATAAATACAGGAATCAAGAACGTTGTAATATCAAACAAAGAACGAATCTTTTTTGTATTAAACAAATACACAGCACATAAATATACAAGTTCAAAGCCAATCATCAAGAATCCATTATGCGAAAACATTCCCGCAAACACAACGAATGGAAAAATATATTTTACATTTTCTACTCCACTCTTGATCCATTGATATAGTGTACACAAAGCTAAAGCTATGAAGAAGATTCTCCAGTTTCCACCATGATATGCACCGGCAATCTCCCAGGAATAAAACTGTGAATAAAAGATAGAAGAAACAATCAATGTAAAGCGGAACCATGGATTTCCAATTTCAAAGCTGTCAATCATGTTCAAACACAGCATTGCAGACATCATCGTCGCAAATAACGCTAATGTTAGTGCACCCTTTTCAAAGTTTCCCTCAAACAGCCAAATCGCAAAACTCCCAAACATTTCATAGCCTTGCAGACGATTATTTTCAAGCATGATGGATTGTGAATTCATATTATTTGCCATCAGCAGCAATTCTCTATCATTCCCAACTGCCAGATTTGTTTTACAAATATAGAACAAACCAAACATCATACTTCCAGCCAGCAATACATAAATAATCCGCCCACGAACAATTGAAGAAGCAATTCCTTTCAGATTCGAAAGTACGCAGACAATCGCAAAAATCAAAACAAGAAATGTACTTCCTTTGATCCATCCAAATGGTCCTCCTAGACAAAGTCTAGGCAAATACAAGATCTCCAATAGAGAAAATAAGATTGCTGCACCAATAGGTGAAGCAAATCCACTTCTTTTAATATGGAATATTTTTAAAAAACTATGTCCCGTACCTTCTGCAAGCAGCACTAAGATACAAGCAATTACAAATGGCATCATTTTAACAACCTCACCGTACTATTATACTTCATATTTGTGCGTTGCCAAAATATCATACAGTTTCTTAACGCGTTCTTAATGATTATTAAGGATTTGCCGCACAATCTTTTTCTTTGCTTTTTCGAAATATCTTCTTGCAACATTTTAGAAAGAAGATATACTAATTGCATAAACGATGAAGAGAAGTAGTACTGAAAGGATGCTTGCACAGAGAGATATCGTCTGGTGAAAGATATTGAAGCGAGTTTCAGGAACGTGTCTTGGAGTTATTCAGTCGAAGATTGCTGAGGCTGAATCGTAAACTTGCGTTAAGAGTTAGAGGTGTCATCTGTAAAGGTACAGATGGAAATTTGGTGGTACCGCGTTTATATAACGTCCAATTTTTTTGATTGGACGTTTTTTTGATGAAAAGAAAACGACGACGAATTCACTGATTGAATTTACGAACGCATAAATAGAAAGAAGAGGAAAAAAACATGAAAAAATTAATGACAACAGTTTTAGCAACAACATTACTAACACTTACTGGATGTTCTTCATCCACATCTGCAAATAGTTCCACAACTGCAGATAACGGTAACGCAACAGTCATCACTGTTGGTATCTCCCCTGACTATGCTCCATATGAATCAGAAAATACAAATGGAGATATCATTGGATTTGATCCAGACATGTGTGCTTTGTTTGAACAGTACCTAACAGACCAGGAAGGCACACCTTACAAAATTGAATTAAAAAAGATGGACTTTGATAACATCGTTACACAGCTGCAAGGTGATCAGATTGACTTAGGTATCTCAGGCTTCACATATGCTGAAGATAGAAAAGTAGAATGGTCTGAACCTTATCTTGGTTCTTCTCAGGTAGCAGTATTGCCAAAAGGATCTTCTATTGCATCTTTAGATGATTTAAAAGGAAAGAAGATTGCCGTACAGACAGGTTCTACTGGTGAAGAAGCAGCAAAGGAAATTGAAGGTGCTGATGTTACTGGATTAAAGAATGCACAGGATATTATGAATGCACTAAGTGCAAATCAGTACGACGCTGCAGTTGTTGATCTTGGCGTTGCGAAAAACTATGTTTCTAACGGAACATTCACAATGCTTGATGACAGCCTTGTAGATGAACAGAACTATGTCATCGCAAAACTCGGAAACACAGAAGTTATTGATAAGATCAATAAATGCATCGAAACTCTTTTAGCAAGTGATGAATATCAGACACTCTGTGATAAGTATGGTCTAACACCACTTGAAACAAAATAAGGAGTGAGGGAAAGTATAAATATGTTTGTCGCATTTCAAGAAGTCTTTACTTTAGCCAATATTCTGTATCTAGCCAAAGGAGCGTTGTTGTCGATAGGCATCGCAGCACTTTCCCTTTTATTTGGCTTGATCCTTGGAACACTTGGCGCTACAGGAAAAAGAAGTAAACATGCATTGCCAAGAGATATTGCCAATGTATATGTCACGATTATTCGTGGTACACCATTGTTATTACAGATTTTGATCATCTTCTCTGTCATTCCTTCTATGTATACAGCGATTACAGGAAAGATTCTAAGAATTGATCCATTACTTATTGGCGTACTTGCCATGAGTATTAACTCAGGTGCCTACCAGACAGAATTGATTCGTTCAGGTGTCAACGCTGTAGACAAAGGTCAGTGGGAAGCCTGCGAAACACTTGGATTATCCAACTGGAAAACATTAAAGCTTGTCATTCTTCCACAGGCATTCAAGCGTATCGTACCACCACTCATTTCTGAATTTATTACACTGATTAAAGATAGTTCATTGATCAGCTGTATTGGTGCAGTAGAACTGTTAAAGGGTGCACAGATCATCGGTGCACAATATTTCGATGTCATGTCTCCTTACATGTTAGCCGCAATTTTCTATCTTGTGATGACATGTGTTGTATCTATGATTGGAATGAAAGTTGAAAAGAGGTTATCTGTCAGTGATTAAAGTTGAAAATGTATGTAAGAATTTTAATAAGACACATGCTTTACATAACGTGTCATTAGAGGTAAACCAGGGAGATATCATCTCACTGATCGGACCTAGCGGTTCAGGAAAAAGTACACTGTTAAGATGCATCCATGGTCTAGAAACAATTGATTCTGGAAAAATCTATCTCGATGGAGAACTCATGGATCGTAATAACGAAAAGAAGTTTAGAGAACAAAGAAATAAAATGGGATTTGTTTTCCAGCACTTTAACTTATTTCCAAATATGACAGTTCTTGAAAACTGCAAGCTTGCACAAATAGAAGTACTTCATAAATCTGATGCAGAAGCAGAAACAGTTGCATTAGAATATCTTGATAAAGTTGGCTTGAAAGAAAAAAGAGACAGCTACCCTAACAACCTCTCTGGCGGTCAGAAGCAGAGAGTCGCAATTGCTAGAGCACTATGCATGTCTCCAGATATCATGTTGTTTGATGAACCGACAAGTGCATTAGATCCAGAAATGATCAAAGAAGTACTGGATGTAATGAAAGATCTTGGCAAGCAAGGCATGACAATGGTCGTTGTCACACACGAAATGGGCTTTGCTAGAAAAGTTGGGACAAGAGTTGTATTTTTGGATCAGGGTGAAATTATTGAAGAAAATACTGCTGAAGAATTCTTCTCTAATCCACAGTCTGATCGTGCAAAAGATTTCTTATCTAAAGTATTCTATGACTGAAGAAACTTGTATATGCAGGTTTCTTTTTTGCATATAAAAAGCTATGTTAACTTGTTACAAGTTAGCACAGCTTATTTTTTAGCTTAAATGATGATTTCCACTGCATCCTTGATGATCACAAGAACAATCATGTTCTTCACACGCATGATCATGATGAGAACACTGTGCATTTGGATCATATTCCAATGAACCATTTAAATACTGTTCAACAGCTGCAT
Organism: Erysipelotrichaceae bacterium 7770_A6; assembly: GCA_014610835.1. GTDB lineage: Bacteria > Bacillota_I > Bacilli_A > Erysipelotrichales > Erysipelotrichaceae > Bulleidia. Next base: position 6,343 of record QQXM01000068.1, on the reverse strand, counting down.
CAGCATCTCCACTGACACCACCAAACAACGTAATATTCATTGAACGCAATGCATTCTGTGCACCCATACCAATACCGCCACAGATGAGAACATTCACACCTTCAATCATAAGAAACATTGCCAATGCACCATGTCCCTGTCCGTTTGTATCTACAATTCTTGAAGATACTACTTTGTTATCTTGAATATCATAAACTTTAAACTGTTGTGTATGACCAAAGTGCTGGAAGATCTGACCATCTTCATATGTTACCGCAATTTTCATTTCATTCTTCTCCTATACCCAGACATTATTGTAACACAAAAGGAAGCCTGTTTTAGACTTCCCATGTTTTTTAATATTGAGGCATTGCAGGGGCAGCTGCTTCCTTGGCAGGAATATCTGCAACTGCAGCTTCTGTTGTAATGAATAAGCCAGAAATACTTGCAGCATTCAATAAAGCAGAACGTGTTACCTTTGTAGGATCAATAATACCCTTGGCAAACATATCTACCCATTCACCATTCTTAGCATTGAAGCCAATGTTCTCTTCCTGCATTAACTGTTTTTCTAGAATTTCATTTCCATCATAGCCAGCATTTTCAGCAATCTGCATGATAGGACACTTCAAAGCATCTAGAACAACATTAATACCTCTTTGTACATCAATTGTTTCATCCTTTAATGTATCCTTGACAGCCTTTAAAGCAGTAATCAATGCAAGACCACCACCAGTCACAACACCTTCACTGACTGCAGCCTTAGTAGCATTCAAAGCATCTTCAATTCTTAGCTTCTTGTCTTTCAGTTCTGTTTCAGTTGTAGCACCAACCTTGATCAAAGCGACACCATTTGTAAGCTTGCCAAGTCTTTCCTGAAGCTTCTTCTTATCGTAATCACTCTTTGTGTTTTCGATTTCTTTCTTGATTCCTTCAACTCTTTCAGCAACAACACCAGCATCACCATTACCATCAATGATTGTTGTCTTATCCTTGCCAACGATAACCTTCTTAGCAGAACCAAGATCTTCAACCTTCATATCCTGTAAGTTCATGTTGAGATCCTTTGCATAGAAGTTTGCGCCTGTCATAGCAGCGATATCAGCTAACTGGTTCTTAGCATTGTCACCAAATCCAGGAGCCTTTGTCGCAACAACATTGAATGTTCCACGCAGCTTGTTGATGATCAAAGTAGACATCACTTCATTATCAAAGTCATCCGCAATAATCATCAAAGCCTTGTTAGACTTTACAACTTCTTCAAGAACTGGAAGAATTTCCTGAATTGTATTGACCTTCTGATCTGTTACCATGATCAATGGATTTTCAAGTGTGACTTCATTCTTATCATGGTCTGTTACCATATAAGGAGAAACATAACCCTTGTCATACTGCATACCTTCTGTCATTTCTAATGAAGTTTCAAAAGATCTGGATTCATCAACATTGATAACACCGTCATTGCCAACCTTTTCCATAGCTTCAGCAATGATAGAACCAATTTCTTCACTGCCGCTGGAAATTGTAGCAATATTCTTTACATCATCATTTGTTGTAACCTGATGACTTTCTTCAAGGAGCTTTTCAGCAACCGCATGTGCTGCCTTTTCAATACCTTCTCTCATCAATACTGGGTTTGCACCCTTATCTACTGCTTTCAGACCATTTGTAATCATAGCCTGTGTCAGGATTGTAGCTGTTGTTGTACCATCACCAGCAAGTTCATTTGTATTATTTGCGGCTTCATATACAAGCTTTGCACCCATATTTTCAAACTTGTCTTCAAGTTCAATTTCCTTAGCAATTGTTACACCATCATTTGTGATAACTGGAGAACCATAGCTCTTTTCAAGAACAACGTTTCTTCCTTTTGGACCTAATGTAACCTTTACCGCATCAGCGAGCTTATTGACACCATCGAGCATTCCATCTCTAGCGTCTTTTGCATATCTAATTTCCTTAGCCATAAATCATTACCTTCTTTCTTATTCAACAACTGCGAGGATATCTTCAGCCTTGATAATGAGATATTCCTTGCCAGCATCTTTTACTTCTGTTCCAGAATACTTTTTATAGATAACATGCTGAGAAACCTGTAAATCAATTGGTGTAATTTCACCCTTGTCATTTGTTTTACCTGGACCAACAGCGACTACAATACCGTGACTTGGTTCATCTTTTGCTTCTTTTGTTGTAAGAATGATTCCACTCTGTGTTTTTTCTTCTTCTTTTACTTTTTCTAATACTACGTAATCATGTAATGGTTTTAACATACAATTACCTCCATTTTTTCTTAGCACTCACTTATTAAGATTGCTAACAATAGTTATTATAGTCGCAAATAGCACTGAGTCAAGATGAGTGCTAAAATAATTTTAATAATTTCAAACATTTTACAAATCCTCATTCATACCATATCCATGCTAGAATAAATACATGAAAAATTTAAGTTTAAAATATTTCAATGATGCAGCATTATTACCAGTTGCATTATTATGTTTTCTTTTCAGCACTGTTATCTGGATTTGTTTTTACTTCATCAAAGAAAACAAAATACAAAAAGAAACAAACAAAGAAGTTCCTGTCTTATCGTTTGTTCATTCAACAAAAACATATCCATCTTACAGAAAAAAAGATATTCGTAATATTATATGGGTTACAGGAATCTATGCAATCATTTCTTTCTACCAGCTTGGCTCCCTGACATTTCCAGTAACAACATGGCAGCCATCCAAAACAGGACAGGATATTGTCTTTGAGCTAAAAACAGATACAAACTTTGATGCAATCTATACGATCTATGGTGAAGGAGATAACAACTCCAATCCAGATACATATCAATTAGGTACAGAAGGCATACAAATCTATGGATCCAATGATCATCATTCATGGGATCTTATCACAACATTGAAAAAAGGATCTATTTATCAGTATCAGATCATTGAAGGAAACTGGAAATATAAATATGTATGGCTGAAAAGTACAAACAAAAATAACTCTTTAACAGAAATTGGTCTAAGAAGTACTTCACATACATCTTTTGTTCCATTGAGCATTGAAATGGATGGGCAAAAAGACAGCCAATATCCAGCTACTTTGTTAATTGATGAGCAAGATAAGCTTGTATTACATCCAACATATTATGATCAGTCTTACTTTGATGAAATCTATCATCCAAGAAATGCATGGGAAATTGCCAATGGACAAGACATGTACGCTACTGTTCATCCACTGTTTGGCACAAATACGATGGCATTATTTATTAAACTGTTTGGAATGTCTCCATTTGTATGGAGACTGCCTGGTGCTTTGTTTGGGATATTTATGATTCCACTCATGTATGGCATTGCTAGAAGATTGTTTTATAAAACATCCATTGCAACAATTGCATCGATTCTATTAGCGTTTGATTTCATGCATTTAACGACTTCAAGAATTGGAACACTGGAACCATTCAGCATCTTCTGGATTATGGTGATGTTCTATTACATGATTCGTTACATTCAGATGAGCTGGTATGATACAACATTCTTCAAACAGTTGAAATACTTAGCACTCTGTGGAATCACAATGGGAATTGCAATTGCCACAAAATGGACTGCATGCTATTCTGCAGTTGGCTTAGCCATTCTATTATTCTCATATTTCTTCATTCAATATTCAGATTATCAGAAAGCAAAAAAACATTTAAAGAATGCACATCTTGTACCAAGTGAAGAAACATTTGCTGCACATATTACAGAAGTGTTTCCAAAACGCTTTGCAATCACAATTGGATTATGTTTTATTTTCTTCATCTTTATTCCAATCATCATTTACGCAATTTCATATATTCCTGATCGTGTATGGAAAAACGATGGATGGTCTTTCATGAATGTATGGAAACAGTGTGAATACATGTTTCAATATCATTCTTCATTAAATGCAACACATCCATATTCCAGTACATGGAAGCAATGGCTTTTAGATCTTCGACCAATCTGGTACTACAACGGATATGATGTCAATAACAGTCAACATACGATTTCCTGCTTCTCTAATCCACTGATGACGTGGCTGTCACTAGGAGCAATCGTATTTACAGTATTGGATGGAATTCGCACAAAAAAACAAACTGCACTTGTCATTGTCATTGGATATATCACAGCATTAGCCCCTTGGATGATCATTACACGCTGTGTATTTGCATACCACTTCTACCCAACGTCAATCTTTGCAATATTATCGATTGCTTATTTATTTTCATACTTATGGGAATATGGCATTGCGGGAAAAAGTGTCGTTTGCTTCTATATTGTTATGTATATTTTATTGTTTGTTGTATTCTTGCCGGCAACTGCTGGTTTTGCCACAACAAATACATATATTAAATCACTAGAATGGTTCAGCACATGGTACTTTGGTTAAAGAAGAAATGGAAAGATATTGCATTTGCATGTTTGATTACATGCCTTTTCCTTCTGCCATACATCACAAAAGATTTTCTAGGCATTGAACACGATACATTCTTTCATGTATCTAGAATTGAACAATTATCAAAAGCAATACAGCATGGTCAATTCTTTCCTGCTGTCTACCCCTATGCAAATCATCACTATGGGTATGCTTCCCCTCTTTTCTATTCGGATGTATTCCTTATCATTCCTGCACTACTGCATCTTTGTGGTGCATCATTAGCATTTTCTTATCAATTGACTGTTGGTATTGCCTCTTTTCTTTCTGCATATGCAATGATTCAATTAGCAATGCACATCACAAACAAGAAAGGCATCAGCTATATCGCTTCGTGTGCATATTTATTCTCTAATTACCGAATTACAGATGTTTATGTACGTGGTGCACTTGGAGAAATCTTTGCCTTTGCTTTTCTTCCCTATATGGTATTAGGTATCTATCAGATTATTTATAAAAATGGTTCGTGGATCACATTGACCATTTCATTAACTTTCTTAGCATTATCACATAACCTGACATTTTTAATGGCAAGTATTCTATGTGCAATTCTATGTATCATTTCTATACCACAATTAAATAAAGAGAAATACATGCATCTCTTTCTAGCAGTATGCTTTGCATTTCTATTATCATTCTTCTTTACAATTCCAATGATTGAACAGCTACGTTCTCAACAATTCATTGTGGACTATTATGGAAGCAATTCTAACCTTGCCGCAAATGCAATGGATACATGGCAATATTTTGTGAACGAGACAATCTTCGGCTATAGTGGAAATACGTTAGAACACGCAAAAACAATGACTGTCAATGTCGGATGGTTTTTAACATTTATTCCACTGACATATATATTCACAAAGAAAAAGAATCCATTTGTATCAACAATGTTGATTCTTGGCTATATTTGTCTATTATTACCATCCACTTTTCTTCCATGGGACATTCTGCCATTACAGATCATGCAGTTTCCATGGCGTTTCAATACATTAACTGTGCTTCTATTATCAATACCAGCATCCATTGGCATATATTCCTTATGGAATAAAAAATACGTATCGTATATTATCATTACGATCTTATCCATCGAATGTATCTATCATATTATTCCATGTTACTCACGTACATTTGGCATAACATCCAAAACAACATGGCAAGACATCCTCGATGGAAAGTTATGTGATCCTTGTTACAGTGCATACTATGTACGTGTAGAACTTGCTGGCGGAGATTATCTGCCACTCAATTCTCCAGATTTCCGTCTTCGTACAACAAACATCAAAGATTCATCTGGGAATGATTTAAAACTTCTCTATGCAACAGACTATGACACTCTCACATTCAATACTTCAACATTAGAAAAAGATACAACTCTTGTACTTCCAAAAACATGGTACAAAGGCTATACCATATATGAAGTCCATGGAAAGCAAAAAACAAAAATGGATTGTTATGCAAACTATGAATCCATGGTTACATTCAAAGCAAAGAAAAATAAAACATATATTCTAACCTATGAAAATACGCCGATTCGAAACGTTAGTTTTATCATCAGTGGAATCAGTCTTATTATTTTGTTATTCTTAAGCAAAAGAGTGAAGTAAATCAAACTTCACTCTTTTTTCTATCAAAAAAATCAACTATTTCTAGTTGATCTTATTTCGTGGAGGTTAACGGGCTCGAACCGCTGACCCTCTGCTTGTAAGGCAGATGCTCTCCCAACTGAGCTAAACCTCCATATCATTCAACTTGATATCTCAATCAAGCAATAAAAATGATATCAAAATGTTCATAAATAGTCAACGATTATTTTGTCTAAATTCTAACTTGTCCGTTACTATTCACCGATAAATGAATAAATATAAAAGCTGTCAATAGCAGTTATCCACAAAATAAAAAATTTTTCAGAAAA
>QQXM01000067.1 GCA_014610835.1 Erysipelotrichaceae bacterium 7770_A6 | reverse complement strand
CTGTTTGGGAATTTGCTGGATTTGTTAACATCCCCCAATTTCTTTCATTTATCTCTTGACTTCCTTATAGTTAAATTCTCATCTTTACAGTATATTTCTTCATATCCTTGAAACCAGAATATATCCCCTATTACTTTTGTTTTATATGTATACTCTCCAGATTGATAGTATTCTGGTCCTCTATATGGCATATTCTGATCTGCATGGCATAGTGCCTCTTTTAGAAATTCTCCACTGAAATTCTGGTGCAATACACGTCCAATATAATTCATCGCATACTGTGCTTTTCCTTCATACCAAACACCTTCTTCACCAGCAAATATTTCTGAACCAACATACGTATCATGATATGTATATGCACCATTGTTATATCTATAATCATGTGAATCTATTCTTGTAGAATCTACTCGATTCATATGTGCTGCATATGTATTCTTATTGGCTTCTAAACGGAATCTAATAAGCTTTTCTATATCTGTTTTCATTTCATTTGTACACTGTACTGTACAATCTTGATCTTTCACTAAGTAATCCACAGTAACATGAAACAAGTTACTGATTTGAATCAGATTAAAAATATCAGGATATACTTGTCCCAATTCCCATTTTGCGACGGCCTGCCTAGACACATTTAATTTTCCTGCAAGTTCTTCTTGTGTAAATCCATGATTTTTACGTATAAATTGTAATTTCTCTGAAAATATCATATATCATACCCACCACAAGTATTGTAAGTATAAATTCATGTATATCCCATACACAAAGAGTTGCGTTTTCGCTACTTGAATTATATAAAAAAAGCAACCGCAGTTGCTTTTCATTAATTACATTTTTTCTGGAGCAGAAACACCAATCAAGTCTAATGCATTTGCCATCGTAACCATACATGCATTCACAAGACCCAGTCTTTCATTTGTTAATTCAGGATTTGCTGGATCAGATACTCTGCAGGAGTTGTAGTAAGAATGGAATGCCTTTGCTAAATCATGACAGTACTGACAGATTCTATTGACTGCTCTAAACTTAGCAGCATCTTCTACCTTCTTAGGAAATTCACTGATCTGCTTTAATAAAGCAATTTCCTTAGGATCTGTCAATAATGTATAGGAATCCTTCTTTTCAAATGCAGGTGTACCTTCCTTGTGGAGGATATTATACATTCTTGTATATGCATACTGAACATAGTAAACAGGGTTATCATTATTCCTCTGCTTTGCAAGATCCATATCAAAATCCATCTGTGTATTTAATTCCTTAGAAACGAAGAACCATCTAGCAGCATCCACACCTACGTCTTCGCAAAGTTCACGAATAGTAATTGCGTTACCAGTTCTCTTACTCATCTTTACTTCTTCACCATTAGAAACCATACGTACCATCTGGATCAAATCAACAAGCATCTTATCAGAATTGTATCCTAAAGCTTCTAAAGAACACTTCATTCTCTTTACATAGGAATGATGATCTGCACCCCATAAGTTGATTAAAGTATCATATCCTCTTTCAAACTTATATACATGGTTTGCGATATCTGGTGTCAAATATGTTAATAAACCTGTATTCTTCTTCAATACACGGTCCTTATCATCGCCAAACTTTGTAGACTGGAACCACAAAGCGCCGTCCTTTTCATATGTTAAGCCCTTCTGCTTCAAGCTTTCGATGCACTGGTTGATTCTAGCAGCATTGTCCTGATAGAAGAAACGTTCATGCATCCAGGAATCAAAATGTACTCTGAATAGATCCAGATCTTTACGAATTGCATCCAGCTTCATTTCAATGCCTTCATCCTTAAAGTATTCAACCCATTCTGAACGATCCTTATTCAACCATTTATCGCCATCTAATTCCTTGATTTTCTTAGCAACTTCAACGATATCCTGCGCATGATATCCATTTTCAGGTAAAGGATATTCCACACCAAACAATTCACAATATCTTGAATACATACTTTCTGCGAGCATATCAATCTGATTCCCCGCATCATTTACATAGTATTCACGAGTAACATCAAATCCAGCTTCACTTAAAATTCTGCATAAAGCATCGCCCCATGCAGCACCACGTGCATGACCACAATGTAAATCACCTGTAGGATTTGCTGAAACGTATTCTACAAGCAGCTTTTCATGTTTTCCAAATTCACTCTTACCATAGTCCTTACCAGCATCAATGATTTGGTTGATACATGCAGATAAAGCAGATTCATTAATCTTAAAGTTGATAAATCCAGGTCCAGCAACGCTCACTTCACTTGCTTCTGTAAGGTTCTTCTTTAATACTTCAATAAGTTCATTTGCAATATCTACTGGTTTTTTGTGAAGACTCTTCGCAAGTCTCATTGCGATATTTGTACTATAGTCTCCCATCTTTGGGTCTCTTGGTCTTTCAACCATGACCATCTGATCTTCTACTTCTAATGAAAATGCTTCATTTACAGATTGCTTAATCACATCACAAATTTTTACACTAATATCACTCATATTTTCTTATTCTTCCTTCTAAACGCCTAATTATTATAACAAAATGCACATTGATTCCTACTTCTTTTTATTCGAATGATTCAAGATATCTCTGACCGCATTCAATTGTTCCTTCTCAAAGTACAATTTTACTGGTCTAGTCTTCCCGTTAAAGGACACACAGCCATTAGTATAGTTCATTTTGATCTTTCCACATTTCTTCCAGTCACTCAAAACGCCAGTCATGATAATTCCTTTTTCACTGATTCCACTCTTCACAAAGTAGAACAGTGTTCCAATAATAATTAAAGAAATTGTCTGAATATAGCGAAGTACACCTTCATATTGAAAGAAGCTCAACGCCGCAACAAGATAGAACATCGCAGAAAACACAAATTTATTTCCTGCTTTTGCTTCTATTTTGACAAGCTTACTCACTTTTACCCATTGAATCAAAAGCAAGATAATAATCAAATCCATTGCACAAAAGATATAATCTCCCAAATTACCCATTTACTTCATCTCCTATTTAAACCTAGCCATTATAGCATATTGTAAATCAATACTATTTATATGCTTCAATATATTCCTTCAACTGCAGCTATCTCTTCCTGCAGAAGATCTGCACTGAACTGAGATTTGACAACATCTGCAGAAATCATTCAGTGCTCTATTACGACCGCACAAACTTCTTCTTTGAGATCGAACAGGAAGATGAACTTAGAACATACGGCAAAAGCAAGAACACCGTCCTTCTCCTATCGTTGGACTTGGTCTGTTTATGGATACAGATGGGTTTTCGCTTGCTTTTGACATCTATCCGGAAAATCAGAATGAGCAGACAACCTTGAAGCCTCTCGAGCAGAAAGTCATCCGTGACTTTGACTGTTCAAAGTTTGTATTCTGTTCCGATGCAGGACTTGGATCAAAGACAAACCGTCAGTTCAATAATATCGTTGACAGATCATATGTAATCACACAGCCTCTGAAAAAGCTCAAGTCTGAAGACAGAGAAATCGCTTTCAGACAGCGATTTGTGCCAATTTCACCTGCTAAATGTATGGCATGATCTTCCATCCAATCCATAAATTTGCTCATCAGAACTATTCCGTAACTTTCTGTTCTTCTTTCATGGACATACGCCATTCCAGAATGAGCGGAAGATTTTTCTTTACTGTAATAAAGCTAACAATTGGAGCAATCAGGTCTGAAATACATTCAGCCGCAAACGTGTACTGAACAGAAAAGAATACAGGGATCAGAAACAGTGCAACAAAGTAAACACCCTTTCTGAAAAAAGAAAGTGGTAATGAAATGTTTACCTGGCCTAAAGCAGTCATAGAGTCTACCATTTCATACTGCAGACCTAATGGAATAATAAACAGTGTTACCAGTTTTAAAGCATTCTGTGCCAGTTCAACAAGCTGAGCATCTTTATTGAACAGGAAAATAAAGTACTTTCCAAATAACCATGCAATGGCGAACATCAGTACACAGTAACCAATGCATACTTTAGCAATGTAACGGATGCCTTCTTTGATACGATCCATCTGATAGGCACCATAGTTATAGCTGAGAATACACTGTGTTCCGGAACTGATACCACCAAGTGGCATAGTAACCACTAACATAAATGACTGCACAATTGTATTTACTGTTACCAGTACATCTCCAAGCTGTTCTCCACCATACTTCTGCAGAACAGCATTCATACTGATAATCATGACATTATCAAAAGCAATGATAATAAACTGTGTAAAACCTATCTTCAATATGTTAAGACATGTTTTTATATCAATTCCCATAAATTTCAATCTGACTGGAAGATGTTTTGACAAAAGAACGGTCATAACGAAGATACAGGAAAACAGTTGTGAAATAACAGATGCCATGGCAGCTCCTTCTACTCCCATATGAAAAACAAACATCAGTATCGGATCAAGGATGATATTCGTTACAGCACCAATCAGAACAGATATCATACCTATTCTTGCATAGCCCTGACAATTGATAAAGTTATTCATTCCTGTAGCCAGCAAAAGAAAAGGAGTGCCAAGCAAGTAAATCTTAAAGTAAGAAAGTGCGTAAAGTATTGTCGTTTCACTTGCACCAAATACATAAAGCATCTTTTCCGCAAAAGGATAGACCAGTACAACTACTGCAATTGCAATAATCATCATGAGATCAAATGCATTGCCGATAATTTTACCTGCATTGTCATTATTTCCTTCTCCCATAGCAATTGAAGCAAGTGGTGCTCCTCCAACTCCGACTAAACTTGCAAAAGCACCAATCATTGTCACTACGGGCCCACACACTCCTACTCCTGCTAATGCATTGACACCAATACCAGCAAGATGACCGATGTACATTCTGTCAACAATACTGTATAAAACACTGACAAACTGAGCAATCATACTTGGAATTGCAATTGCCCATACCAGTTTTCTAATTCCATCTTTACCTAAATCATTCTTCATAAATAAACCTCAGCAATGCAGAATTATACCATGGAAAAAAGTCAGCCATGAATTTAGGAGTTGTAAAAAACATCGAATTTTAAATTACGGCTTATTTACCACGTTTTTTGTGCTTATCTTTGACAATTTTCATGTATTTGTTTATCGTATTTTCTTGATTTTTGCAAAAAATTATTTGAAATACGATAATCAGCCGCAAAACAAAAAATAGCTTAAAAAGGCTTATTTATGCCTTCAAAAACTATTTTTATTTTCTTCAACTCCTGAAGTCAAGATTTTATCAAATGAAGTACTGCACATATTAAAAGAAGAGTATGAATTTCTCCATACCCTAACGTTACTTATGCAATTTTAGAAGGATCGTAGAAAACAGTATTCCCTTCATTTGTTGTCTGTACAATTGCCACAACATTCATATCATTCTCTTTGAGAATCTTAGTCATTGCTTCAACTTCAATTGCACCTGTAGCTTTCACAAAGAATTCAGCACCTCTTTCATCATTCTGATAAACACCAAGTGCTTCTACATTTGCATCATTATCTGCAAGCAGCTTTGCTGCTTTTGCGAGCAAGCCAGGCTTATTTTCCATCTTGATTACAAACTTTGTTCCTTGATGTTTTAACCCAAGAAGATCAACAAAAGTCTTGAAAATATCCTTTTCTGTAATGATACCAATAACTTTGTTTGCTTCATCTACAACTGGCAATACATTAATCCCTGCATCCAGCATCACTTGTGCTGCCTGTTCAACAAACTGATCTTCTGTAACTGTCTTAACATTTTTGATCATGATATCTGCAACACTTGTTCTAGAAAGAAGATAGTTCAATTCAAAGATAGATAAAGACGTTGTATTCTGTCCAGAAGCTTCTGTAACAACACCTTCTGTAATCAAACCTTTCAATACACCATTTTCATCAACAACTGGAACACGATGGAAATGACCTTTCTGCATGATATCCAATACTGTAGATACAGATGTATCTGGTGTTACTGTAACAGGTTTTTTCGTCATATGATCTTTTACATACATAATTATTATCCTCCAAGATAAGCTTTTCTTACACGTTCACTGGCAGCAAGTTCTTCGCCAGTTCCTTCTAATACTATTTTACCAGTTTCCAAAACATATGCGCGATCAGCAATACCTAATGCCATTTTTGCATTCTGTTCAACAAGAAGAATTGTTGTACCACGCTTATTGATATCTTGAATAATTCTAAAGATTTCTTTTACAAGTAAAGGTGACAATCCCATAGAAGGTTCGTCAAGTAAAAGAATCTTTGGACGAGACATCAATGCACGCCCCATGGCAAGCATTTGTTGTTCACCACCAGATAATGTACCAGCCAGCTGTTTTTCTCTTTCTTTCAAACGAGGAAACAAGTCATATACATAGGCAAGATCTTTTTCAATTTCCTGCTTATCTTTTCTAAAATATGCACCCAGCAATAAATTTTCTTTTACAGACTGTTCTGCAAATACACGTCTTCCTTCTGGAACCTGCGCCAAGCCATCCGTAACGATCTTATGAGAAGGTGTTTTAATCAAATCTTTTCCATCTAATGTAATAGAACCACCTGCCGGTTTTAATAATCCACTGATTGCATGCATTGTCGTGGTTTTGCCCGCGCCATTAGAACCAATTAATGTAACGATTTCTCCATCATCAACATGGAAAGAGATTCCTTTAATGGCTTCAATCATGCCATAGCGTACAACTAAATTTTCAATTTTCAGCATACTCGATTCCTCACTCTCCAATATACGCTTTGACGACTTCTGTATTTGATTGAATTTCTTGTGGAAGACCTTGTGCTAGTACCTGTCCAAAGTTCAAGACAGTAATTCTTTCACAAATTCCCATAACAAGTTTCATATCATGTTCAATCAATAAAATTGAAATATCAAAATGATTACGAATCTTGCGAATCATATCCATCAGATCTTCTGTTTCCTGTGGATTCATACCAGCTGCAGGTTCATCCAATAACAATAGTTTTGGATCTGTTGCCAAAGCACGTGCAATTTCCAGACGACGCTGTGCACCATAAGGCAGATTCCCCGCAGTTAAATCAGCAAATTGATCTAGTCCAAAGATTTTCAATAGTTCCATTGCTTTTTGCGTAGATTCTTTTTCCAGTTTGTAATACTTAGGAAGTCTTAAGATAGAAGTAAACAATCCATACTTCAATTCATTGTGCATACCTGTTTTAACATTATCTAATACAGACATATTAGAAAACAAGCGAATATTCTGGAATGTACGTGCTACGCCTACCTGGTTTGCCTGTACAGGATTAAGTTTATCCATATCTTTTCCAGCAATTTTAATTGTTCCACGCGTCGGCTGATATACTTTTGTCAACATATTAAATACTGTTGTCTTACCAGCGCCATTTGGTCCAATCAAACCATAGATCTCACCCTTATAAATATCAAGATCCAAATTATTAACTGCAGTCAGTCCACCGAAATCAATTCCAAGATTTCTAACTTCAAGAACTTTTTCACGTGTTTCACTCATGTGCCTGGACTCCTTTCTGCTTTTTGAACTTTTCAAAGAATGTCTTAATCTGTTCATTATTTGTTACGATCATCATTACAATCAATACAATTGCATATACAAGCATACGATAGGATGATAAGAAACGTAACATTTCAGGAAGTAATACAAGAACACTTGTAGAAATCAATGTCCCTGTCATATTGCCTAGTCCACCTAATACAACATATACAAGAATCAGAATAGATGTATTGAAATCAAACTTTGTTGCGGCAACAGATGAATAATTCATCATATACAAAGCACCGGCTGCACCACCTAATGCACTGGATACTACAAATGCCAATGTCTTTGTGGAAGAAACTTTAATACCAATTGTTTCTGCCGCAATCTTATTATCACGGCATGCCTGGATTGCACGGCCTTCTTTTGAATAAATAATGTTATATACAACAAGCAAGGAAATTAAAATCAAAATAAAGCCAACAGTAAATGTAGAAATCATTTTATTTCCAGTTACACCCATTGGGCCAGAAACAATCATTTTTCCACCTTCACCTAATTGCATTGTATTGTTGATAAATCCAAAATGAATGCCATCGGCATCAAAACCAACATACAAGTTATTCATCAATGACATGATAATCTGTCCAAATGCTAATGTTACGATTGCTAAGTAGTCACCTTCCAGTTTTAAAACAGGAATAGAAATCAACCACCCAACAAATCCAGCAATCAGTGCACCAATCACAATACAGATTAACAAGCGCACAAAATCATTTGATACTGTATTCAATAAAACCGCATTTGTTATTGCAGCACTAAATCCACCAACAGACATAAATCCAGCCTGTCCAAGATTCAATTCACCAGAGATTCCAACATTCATATTCAATCCGATTGCAGCTACGATATAGCAGCAGACCGGAACAAGCAATGAAGAGATCATTCTAGGAATGGAGCCTGCACTCTGCAGAATACTGATAACAATATATGCTACAATCACCAAAGCAAAACTGATTGAACGTCCGCGTGTTTTCGGACCGAAAAGAGATTTTACTAATTTCATAACCAACACCTCAGACTTTCACATTCACTTTCTTACCAAGTAAACCGGTAGGTTTAATGAGTAAGATGACAATCAATACCATAAATACAATTGCATCAGACAATTGTGTTGAAATATATGCTCTTGCAAGATTTTCAATGACACCTAATAATAATCCACCTAAAAATGCACCAGGAATGGATCCAATTCCACCAAGAACTGCAGCTGTAAATGCTTTGATACCAGGCATAGATCCAAGTGTTGGATATACAGATGGATATGTTGCACATAGTAATACTGCCGCAATCGCTGCTAAACCAGAACCAATTGCGAAAGTAATGGAAATAATTTGATTGACATTGATTCCCATTAATGATGCAGCACCCTTATCTTCAGAACATGCTCTCATTGCACGTCCTGTCTTTGTTTTATTAATGAACATTGTTAAAACAACCATAATTACAATACAAGATAGAATTGTTAACAATGTTAGATAAGGAATGCTCAATTCACCAATTGTTAATGTGCCTTCCAATATAGTTGGGAAGATTTTTGTATCAGTTCCCCACATCAACATTGCCGCATTCTGCAGAAAATAAGAAACCCCAATCGCTGTAATTAATACAGATAGAGAAGATGCACCTCTCAGTGGCTTATATGCCAGTTTCTCAACAACAATACCAAGTACAGTACATGCAACGACAGATAAAATTAAAGCAACAATCGTAGGTAAACCAAAAGAGCTTAATGCAAAATAGGCAACAAACGCACCTACCATGATGACATCACCATGTGCAAAATTCAGCATTTTCGCAATACCATAAACCATTGAGTAACCTAATGCAATGATTGCATATACGCTTCCAAGTCCAAGACCACCAATTAAATATGATAGAAACGCCATAACTCACCCTCCTTTTTTGTAAAACAACAAAGAAGGCTGTCATTGTTCACGCAATTAACAGCCTCCGTGCGTCACAATTTATTATTCAGCGCTGACGTAAGCACCGTTCTGAATTACAACAGCCTTAGGAGCCTTAGAAACTTCACCATTTGCATTCCAAGTAACATCAGATCCTGTTAAACCATTGAATGTCATAGAAGTAAATTCTTTTTCAAGAGCTGCAGTAATATCTGAAGTAGCATCACTAGCCCTTACACCGGATTCTTCTAATGCCTGAGCAATTGCATATACACAGTCATACGCATCAGCTGCGAACTGGATTGGAGTATCACCATAAGCTTCCTTATAGTTCTTTACGAAATTCTGTGTTAATTCATCTTCTGCATCTGCAGAGAATGGTGTAAGCATATATAGACCTTCAGCTAGAGATGTATCGAAACCTTCCATGTCGAGGATACCATCCATACCATCGCATCCGAAGAACTTTGTTTCATAGCCCTGCTTCTTTGCTTCAGCTAAAATCTGTGAAGCTGGCTGATAATAGATAGGAAGGAATACAACGTCTGCACCTGCATCCTTGCACTTCTTTACATATACAGAATAGTCTGTTGTACCATTTGCGAAACCTTGTTCAGCAACGACATCTAATCCAAGCTTTTTAGCTTCAGTCTTAAACTTGTTAAAGATGCCTGTTGAATAGTTATCATCGTTTCTGTAGATAACACCAACTTTTGTACCAACCTTGTTTTCAGAAATATAGTCAGCAGAAGCTACACCCTGGTTAGGATCTGTGAAGCACATCTGGAATACATTTCCATAAGGATCAGATTCATTATCAGCATTCTGATAAATAACTGCTGGGGATGAACCAGATGGTGTAATTGCGAAAATATCATCCTGCTGGTAGAGAGGAGATACTGCCTGGCCAGCACCAGAAGTAGTAGCACCAATAGATGCCTGCATGCCCCAGTCAGCTAATGTGTTATAAGCTGTAGCAGCCTTTTCGCCATCTGCCTGATCATCTTCATATTTGAATTCAAGCTGTACTTTTCCCTTTGCATTGATTTCTTTGACTGCTAATTCAGCACCATTCTTAACTGCGTTGCCATATACAGCAGCATCACCAGAAAGTGGACCAGAACCACCAATTTTGAATGCTTCAGCAGAAGCTGAAGTTGACTTTGCTGATGTAGTTGAATTTGAGGAGCATGCAACTAATGACATTGCCATAGCTGCAACCATTCCTCCTTTAAATACTTTACTAAATTTCATTTCTTTTCCCTCGCTTTTTTTTCTAAAGAATGATTATGATTATAGAGACATTCATATTTTGCTTCAATATGATTTTCACTATTTTCACACATTTTTCTGAAAAACATTTTTCATCAGTGAAAATGTTTTCACAACTATATAATCTTCATCTCATATTTATATCTTTTCAAAACAAAAAGATTGCATCTTCTGCAATCTACTTTAGAAATGTATGTATCTTTCCATATAACATAAGAAAAGATCTTGTAATTTTCACAAGATCTTCATTTTTTATTGCTTATCTTCTCTCCAGATTTTTGCTCCGAGTGCAGTCAATTTCTTGTCCAATTCAGAATATCCACGATCAATATGATAAATGTCTGAAATTGTAGTTACACCGTCAGCAATCAATCCCGCAACAACCATTGCCGCTCCACATCTAAGATCTGTCGCAACAACTTCCGTTCCACCTAATGGTGTTGGGCCTTCAATATCAGCTTCTCCATTTCTCACTTCGATATTTGCACCCATCTTTGTAAGTTCATAACAATGTTTGAATCTTTCAGGATAGATTGTATCTTCTACTTTACTTTCACCTTTTGCCTGTGTCATTAATACAGTCAGAGGCTGTTGCAAGTCAGTTGCGAAACCTGGATAAGGTTTTGTTGTAACGTCTGTTCCCTTTAAGTCTTTGCTTTCTTCAACTTCAACATAATCAATACCAACATGCATATTAACACCCATTTCATCAAGCTTTGACAATAAGGACTCTAAATGTTGAGGAATAACATTGTTAATACGCATTTTTTTCGCGCACGCAGCCGCTATCACAATAAATGTACCTGCTTCAATTCTATCTGGAATAATTTCATGGAAGCAGCCCATCAGATTATCTACACCATCAATTGTGATAACATTTGTACCAGCACCTCTGACTTTTGCACCCATTTTGTTCAATAATGTTGCAACGTCAATAATCTCTGGTTCTTTCGCTGCATTTTCAATCGTTGTTCTGCCTTTTGCATAAACTGCAGCCATCATAATATTGATTGTTGCTCCAACAGAAGCAATATCCAAGAAAATCTTAGTACCAATCAATTCTTTCGCAGTGATTTCATAGCATCCTTTTTCAAACTTCACTTCTGCCCCAAGTGCTTCAAATCCTTTAATATGAAGATCAATTGGACGAGGGCCAAGGTAACAGCCACCTGGCATTTTCATCCTGACATGACCATACTTTCCAAGAAGTGCTCCCATAAAGTAATAGGATGCTCTCAGTTTTGTTACCGCATCTTGAACAAGATCAGTATTCTTCATATTTGTTGGATCAATAATCAGATGATCATCAGCAACTTTTGTAACTTCAATATTTAATATATTTAAAATCTCACAAAGATTATTTACATCTGCAATTTGTGGAATACCTACAATTGTTACAGGTCCATTTGCTAAAACTGCAGCAGGAATCAAAGCAACCGTTGCATTTTTCGCACCAGAAATTGTTACTTCTCCCTCTAATTGATGTCCACCTTCAATTTTGATTACTTGTTCCATATGTATTCCTTTCCTATTTATTAATTAGAAACTTTCTTTTTGTTTCTTCAACCAGTTTAATATCATGTAGATTCTTTTCATAATCCATATGAAAAATATATGCATAAATGACATCAATAACGAATTTCATCGCTGTTGATGAGCCAAATCCACAGATTTTAGGATCTGGTTCATAGTAAGGAACCAGAATATGGTCATTTGCATAAATTGTTAACGGTCCTTTATTAGGTCCTGTTAATGCTACCATATAAATGTTCTTGCTAGATAAAATTTGTGCAATTCTAATTAATTCTTCACTTGGATTACTGTAATAGATAAATAAAGCTGCACTCTCTGAATCCTCCTGACATGCCTGCGTTATATTAGCACCTGTTGTCTCTTGAAGGCATACATGCATCCCTATTTTTTCTAGTCGTAAATAAAGATCTCTTGCAAGCAAAAAGCTGTCTTCCGCAGCATAGATATATAATTTCTTTTTATCATGAATCATTTTTGCAATCTTTGATAATTTATCAGCATCCAGATCACTCCATGTTTCATTTAAAGCACCCATAACAATAGCATATGTCTTATCCGCAATCATCTTTTTGGAGTCTGACAATTCATAAGGAACAGAATAGTTCAATTCCTTTCCATTAAAAACAAAAGTATCTAATTCTTTTGCTAATTGAACACATAATTCCTTATGACCTTTATACCCTAATTTTTTACAGAATCTAATAATACTACTCTTAGACGCATGTAAGGTATCTGACAATTCATTCAAAGATAAATTTGTAGCCTCTTTTGGATGCTCTTGCAGATATGAAGCCAACGCACTTTCTGTTGGTGTAAAATTTTCACGATTCCTGATTTTATCAATAATCCTCATAAAAAGATTTTACCATTTTTTCCTAACGAAATAAATGTTGATTCACCATTGCATCATCACCTTGCGAATGTTAATATAGTGACAAATAAAAGCTAAGAAAAAGAAATAACGAAGATAATACAGTTTATAGAGAGCTTTATGTGGTGGAAATAAGGTAATATGCTATCTTCGGAAGTCACTTTTGAGCTGGTGAGTGAATCATAGTAACTTTACCCGTGTGATTCCGTTATCGATCAAAAGCTTGTTGGAGCTGGAGGGATATAACATTTTTTTGTTATATAAATTGAGTGGTACCGCGGGATATTTGCAGATATGTCGTCTCAGTAAATTCTGGGACGATTTTTTGTTTCAGAATCTTCCAACACAAAAACCAAAGAAAGGAAAGATTATGAAAAAATTATCAGCAAAAGAAACTGTATTACTCTCTATCGCATTATTTTCGATGTTTTTCGGTTCAGGAAATCTTATATTTCCACCATGGATGTGGTTCCAGGCAGGAAATACATCTATGATTGCTTTATTGGGATTTAGCATCAGTGCAATTATTTTCCCTGTTTTGGGTGTGGTTGCTATTGCAAAATGGGGAGGCTTAGTAGAATTATCTTCTAATATCAGTCATAAATTTGCATTATGTTTTTCTATTTTTGCATTTTCAGCAATCGGTCCTGGCCTGGCAATTCCTAGAAACGCTGCTGTATCTTTTGAGATGGCAGTCATTCCTTTTACATCTAATATTTCTACAACGATTCGTATTTTATATTCCGTTATCTTTTTCGCTATCTCTTATTACCTTTCATTGCATCCTGAAAAACTCATGAATACTTTGGGTAAAATACTCGGACCAGTATTAATTATCATGATGATATTGGTAACCATTGGATGTTTCATCAAAGCACCACATCATTTACCTGATCCATCTAGCGCATATAAAACAAACCAGCTTTCGCAAGGATTCATGGATGGCTATAACACAATGGATACAATTGCCGCATTAAACTTTGGTGCAATTATTTCTATGAATGTACGTGCAAAAGGCATCAAAGATGAAAAATCCGTCATTTCTTCCACCATCAGCGCAGGATGGATTGCCGGATTCTTCTTGTTTGCTATTTATACAGGTATGACACTCGTTGGTGCATTATCTGCCGGTTTATTCCAAAATGCAAATAATGGTGCAAATGTTTTGAGTAACATTGTTTATCATCTATTCGGAACATATGGTTTAATTGCATTAGCAATCATTTATATACTATCCTGTTTAACAACATGCATTGGACTACTATGCAGCTGCTCCGAATTCTTCTCATCCATTTCAAAAATTGCTTACAAAAAATGGATCACCCTTTTCACAATCATCTCTTGTGTTGTCAGTATCTTTGGACTAGATCAGATCTTAACTATTTCAGTTCCTATACTTACAACCATTTATCCTGTTGCAATGGTACTTGTTATATTAGGACTGCTAAAAGACAAAATGCAGCGTTATCCAAATACATATCCAATAACAATCTACACTGTTACAATTCTTTCTATCATCTATTCTTTGAATTCGATAAACATTCAAATCCCATTTATAACAAACTTTATACTGTCTTTTCCACCTAACAAAGATCTTTGCTGGCTGATTCCATCTATAATTGCATTTATGATTGGCATGGTTACAAGTAAAAAGAAAGTGCACTAAAAAAAGAAGCAAACTATGGCTTCTTTTTTTATGCAAAATAACGAACGATTTGTTGAATCCAAGCAAAAATAACCATCACACCAACAAATGTCCATAAATATAGAGAAGGTGTATTCATATACAACTCTTCTTTTTTCTTCCAGATCATGTAGATACCTACAGGTGGGAGGAAAAGAACAAGAGCATATGTCAGCATATTCTTTTTGCTTAAGGAACGAACTAATCTTTGTTGATCTTGTTTGCTTGTTGCGTTTTTAGCTCGCATTTCTGCACGAATTTTTTCATTTTCTTCATGCAGTTCTTCTTTAGTTAACTTTTTCTTATTTTCTCTTTCTGCCATGCGATTATTATCCTATTTATTTGCTTAAATAGCAAGGAATTCCAGTATATTTTTCACATTGTGAACAATTGAAAAAGAACCAGAGACGCACTCTGATTCTTTAGATGCTTCGTTAGAATTAAGCTTCTGCTTCCTGACGGTTTGCAGCAATTACGAATGGTGTGTAGATC
>QQXM01000066.1 GCA_014610835.1 Erysipelotrichaceae bacterium 7770_A6 | reverse complement strand
GGCTATATTAGCAAAATGGTGAATTCAAGAAATAGAATAAATGAAAAGATCATCTTTCTTCATGTCAGCAATACGGAAGAAATCTGTGATCTGATGCATTCTTTTCTTGATTGATAATAGAATTTCCTGTGTATCACAGCCTGTGTACTCTCTTGCCAGTGTGAAAAGAGCTGCATATCTATTGATATACTTGCTCGCTACACCATTGTAGCCTTTATACCATTTCTCTAT
>QQXM01000065.1 GCA_014610835.1 Erysipelotrichaceae bacterium 7770_A6 | reverse complement strand
CTTGCCAGTGTGAAAAGAGCTGCATATCTATTGATATACTTGCTCGCTACACCATTGTAGCCTTTATACCATTTCTCTATGAGTCTGTGAAATGCATTCACATTGTTCAAATGATCAAGGGATGTATATGTTGTATGATCCTTTCATTACTCTTATTTCGCAGTGTTTTGTTGAAAGTAATCTGTTGTAAGCAACTTTCCGTCAATCCATGCCATACTGGTTTTCTCCAATGCTACTTGACAGTTTCATTAGATCTCCACTTGTCGGTGCTGCTGTGTT
>QQXM01000064.1 GCA_014610835.1 Erysipelotrichaceae bacterium 7770_A6 | reverse complement strand
GTATTGCTGACATGAAGAAAGATGATCTTTTCATTTATTCTATTTCTTGAATTCACCATTTTGCTAATATAGCCAAAATAAAATCCGTACGAAAGTATTTATATCTTTTATGATTCATTAATAATAAGTGCAAAAGCAGGATCAAAAGACTGGAAACCAGTAAAGTAATAAAAATTGTAAATTCAGAAAATTGAATGGAATACGCAGATGTATATACTTTCATAGCTTCAATTTTTCCTTTTGTTTCTGAATCATTTTTTCTAACTGATCCAGTTGTTCCAATGAATCTGTTTTATCTATAAAGCCTGCCGCAAGCTGAAAATGTGTATTCTCTTCCAAAGTGTTTTGAATATAGTCTGCCTGACTCAAAACAGGACTGTATTGTCTTGTTAGAGATTTATATGTTCTGCCAATACCATCCACCTTGATATATTCTGCTTTCAATAATCTCTGTAATACCTGCTGAACAGTATATACACTCAAACCGGATTTCTCCACAAGATCATGTGCAGAAAGGGAATCAGCACTGTTCCATAATAATTCCATAACCTGCTGTTCACGTTTTGTAAAAAGAATTTTATCCATCATTATAAACTCCTCATCCAACTGACTATATTATACTCGAATTTCCATAAATTTGCGCAGCTTTATTGTACATTCACAAGAATTGCTAAAATTAGAATTGTAAAAAACAACAATTGATAGTACAATTTGCTCAGGTAAATTTAAAAGGAGTATATAATGATGAATTATAGCAGGTACAAAAACAGAGATCGTTTAAACAGATCGTTTTAGTTAAATCTTTCTATCTTTAACTGTATAAAAGAAGAATGAAAGAATAGAAAGAGAGTTAAGTATGCTGAAAAGATTTACATATGCAATATTATCTATTTTATTGGCATTATCTAACCTGGTTACAGTATCAGCCGATTATAAGGCTTTAACTACAGAAGAAAATGTCAATGTATATACTTTACCGGCTTTAAGTGAGGAACAAATTTCGGATCAAATTAAAACCTATTTAATGAATAAATATGATTCTGATCATTTTCAAATTATCTCATATCTGCCTGAGTCGGATTTAAAAAAGCAAAGTATAACACGAAGCCAGTCGCAAACCTATATTGGTGAAACAGCAAGAACTGTTCAGGTCGGATATGCAAAAAATCAATATCCAAAAGGTGTTACTTTTAAAAACACAACTGGTACAATTTATTACCAGGATTCACAGGGGGCTGATGTTTCTTTTAGTTTTTCAATTGGTGGTAAAGCGTGGAACGTTGGCGTTGGATTGGGATATAAGGCGTCTGGTGTTACAGGATATGGGCTGAATTGCGCGGCAAATACACCGTGTAAGATCTCTGTAAGTAAAAGTGTAACTGTTAAGCTTTACCATGTAGTAGTTAGCTATGAGGGACAGGTAACAAGTGAAAGCAATGTTCCGGTGAAATTTGAAAATGCATTTTATTTGCGAAATGGACTTGCATAATGAAAAAGTTGTTCCAAAAATTATCTTCAATCATCCTGATATTTTGTCTTGCATGCGAGGATCAAAAACAGTTAAAGTATTATTATTCTGTCAATGAAGTACTGGAAAAAGTAAATGATGGTGAATTGATCAGTACCGAATATGCTCCTACATATTTTAATGTGACAGGATACATTTCAAAAATTGATGATACGTATTCATCAATTGAAATACATGATGAGAATGAGACAACCACTTTGCTTTGTAGTTGTCAAAGTGAAAAATGTATTGAACAACTGCATGATTATAAAGTGAATCGTAAAGTCTGGTTGACTGGAAGATTAATAGAAGACGATAAGCAAGTTGTATTTATTATCACAGAAATCGCCACATAGTATTGATCAATGGAATCTAATACTTTTCTAATAGAAATACAGATATGCAAAACTATCAATTCATCACAGATCTATAGACTTTTCAGTTCTGATATCTTATTCTGTAATCAGAAAGCAGACAGATTTACACGAAAAGATCATTTGTGACAGGCTGATTCAATCAGCAAAAAAGTCACTATGCAGTCCATCACGTACAGGATTCTATCAATCAGATGTACAGGAATTGAAGAAAGCTGCCCACAAAAAAATGAGGCTAGTTATGAAAAAGAAAGCGTGTGTTTTACTAAGTTCGATCACATTGATTGCAAGTCTTGCAGGATGTACAAATACATCCGGTGCTGCAGAAGAAAATGCGAAACAGTTTTTAACATGGATCTATACAACAGATGAGAATGAGAGATATACGGAATTCATGAATAATGTTGTTGCGGGTGATGAAGATTCCATGAATGAATGTTTAGATGCATTTTATGAGAATGTTGAAGATATTGTAGAAGAGGATATACTAGATGCGCTGACAGCGAATCGTATTCCAATGAAATATGATGAACTGTATCTGAATGATCATGTGACTGTGGAGGATATCACATTAAGCAAAGCTGAAGATAAGTATGATTACACAGTGAATGCACATTATGGAAGTGGTGATCTTTCTTTCACAGGAATGATCGGACTGGGTGATGATCAGAAGATCAATTATTTCTATGATTCTTCAAAATAACTGGAACTGATTGTTAAATGCTTCGATTTTCAGGAATAGAAGTAATTCATAAAGAGATTCTATGAATAAACCCTTGCATTTGCTCAATGCAAGGGTTTATTTATACTCTGGATATGAAATAATTTCCAGTTGTCTTTTAAATATGTGGCTATATTGGTACGTAGTTTTGGAACCATGGTAGAACACAAGAAATCAAAGAAAGTGTCTGCTTAATAATTGTTTTCTACCACTGGACGTACAACAATTTCCTGCAGCATGCCATCTTCATTATTTTCTAATGCATAAATGACGTGTTTTGCGACTGTTTCTGGCTTTAAATAATCTGGACGATCATTTGTTCTAAAGTTTGTATCAACGCCTCCAGGATAGACATCTAATACCTTTACACCAGCATCTTTTACTTCTTTGACAAGAATTTTGCTCAATGCTTCAAATGCATCCTTACTTGAAGTATATCCACCATTGTCAGGATTAGAGAATAAGCAGCAGGAAGATAGAATATTGATAATCATTCCATCTTTCTTTTCAAGCATTGCTGGAATACATTTCTGAATACAAATCAATGGTGCAATTGTATTCACAGAATACATGTCTTCCAAGTCTTCAATAGCAATATCTTTGATAGCGGCTTTCTTTGCATTGAATCCTGCATTGTTGATCAATACATTAACACCACCTTGTTGAACAATGTCATCTAGCGCCTGTTGTAAAGCAACACGATCTTTTAAATCAAATGTATATTTTCCTTTGCAGTGATTGATATTTAAGGCATCCATCTTTACTTGAGATCTGCCGAATAAGTAAAGTTCATATCCTTTTTCGTCAAGTAATTGTGCAATGGCTTTTCCAATACCATCTGTTGCTCCTGTAATTAATACTGTTTTCATTTTAATTTCTTTAATTGCTCCTTATATTCTTCTGCTAAAGAAGATGTTCCTTGCATGAGTTCTAGAATATTTTTTGCCAGTGTCTGTGCAATCATCATAAAGGCAGTTTCTTCATCATATTTTGATGCAAGTCGATCAAATGTTTCTGATACATAGCCTAAAGATTCTTTTTGAGAAAATGCTCCAATTAAGCTGAGATGAATCAGGCTATCTGCCAGATTTTCTGTATTGCTGCATTCTTCTTCCATCCAGTCTTCATCTAGTTCTTCATCATATGCATCATTGCTGAAATAGTCTAAAGAATTATTATAGTCTTCAACGTAGTATGGAAGTGTATCATCCATGCATTCTGAAAATTCTTTTTTTGCATAAGACAAGTCGAAGTTTTCAAAATCCTTTAACTGATTGATACGAACATTAAAAGGTGTATCTAGTCCTCTGTTATCTAACTGTTTATATGTCATTTCTGGTTTCAGTTTCCCATCAATGTAGAGTTTTAATGTATCAATTGCATAGGCAAATATGCCAAGTCCTTCTCCATCAAGCATAGAAGCATATCGCTTTCCTTTTCGATTGACTGTTTTTCCTTTCCTGCATGTAAATTCCCAGTTGCTGCAGTCATAATCATCACTATAGACAAATGTAAAAATATCTTCTAAATCAGCAAAACCTAATGTATCAATGTTGTCAGAATTATGTAAAAGTACTTCATTGAAATGTGAATCTTGTGCGTCCCATCCAAGTCCATATGCTTTCTTTCCTTGTATAAAAGCAAAACCATTTGCAGGGCTTTCAAGAAAGGCATTCACAATGATGTATGCAAATGTAACAAGATCAATATCTTGTCTGACCGCAATAGTTCTTTTCAGACGCTCTGGTGCATAATTCCAAGTAATATCTATGATTCTGTATTCCATATCATCTCCTGTCTGAATATATCATACCCTTTTTTCTTTGATATTGTATATTTTTTTAAACCGTTTACAATGAATGGTAGAAGGAGTTTAAAACTATGAAATTAAAATCATTTGGTGTATCCGTTTATCCGGATATCGAAAGCCTGGAGGATATTACAAAATATCTAGAAAGAGCTAGTAAATTTGGATGTGAATATGTTTTTTCAAGCATGTTCTCTGTAGAAGGAACGAAGGAAGAAGTATTAGACTACTTTAAAGAATTTATCAAAGTTGCACATAGCTTCAATATCAAAGTTGTATTAGATTTGAATCCACCATTCTTGAAGAAAATGGGTGTAGATTATGATGATGTATCCTTGATGCATGATATTGGGTGTGATGTGATGAGAATGGACATGCCATTTGGTGCTGAAAAGGATCTTGTTCTTGTAAACAATCCATATAATATTTCTATTATGTTTAATGCATCTGGCTCATTTGCGGATGAACTGGCATACTTTGAAGAACATGGTGTACCAAAGGAAAAAGTACTGCTTGGACATAACTTCTATCCACAGCCATATACAGGTTTGAAGTGGAAGAACTTCTTGGAAACAAACCGTATCCTGAAGCAGTATGGTTATCCAGTACAGGCATTTATTTCTTCTAGAAATCCTGAAGCAACCGGTGTATGGGATGCGAACTATGGTTTGCCAACAGTAGAAAGATTAAGAAATCTTCCAATTGATACACAGGCAAGAATCATTGAAGCTACGGGTGATGTAGATATGGTGTGGATTGGTAATGCATTCGCTACAGAAGAAGAAATGGAATCCTTGATTGAAGTGCAGAAAGATGTACGTCCAATTGAAGATTCTCCTGTATATGAAATGTTTAAATCCTTTGGCTTATTAAGAAGAGAAAGAAAAGAAGACCGCAAGATTCGTGTTGTACTAGATGAAGGTATTACAGATACAGAACAGTATCAGCTGTTTGAAATGTTCCCACAGTTAGATATGGGTGATTCTAGTGAATGGATCTGGAGAAGCAGAACAGGCAGAATGGTTCAGCCAGATGTTCCTTTTAGAAAATGTGAAAAGGATATGTTTGAAGTTGGTGATGTATTGATTGTCAATAACAACTATCAGCATTATGCAGGTGAAATCCAGATTGTTCGTATTCCGTTCAAGAATGATGGACAAAGAAACTATCTTGGTCATTTAGCTGAAGGGGAAGAATTGATTCTTGATCTCTTAAAGAACTTTGATGAAGTTACTTTCTTGAAGGCAAAGTAAGATGGAATATAAGAGATTTCATGATACGATCGTTGTAAGAATGGATCGCGGTGAAGAAATTCTTACACAGTTAAAGGAAGTTGCTCTCAAAGAAAAAATCACATTAGCAAGTGTTCAGGCATTAGGCGCAACAGATCATTTTGTCGTTGGTGTATATGATGTAGATGAAAAACAGTATCACGCCAATACATTTGATGGAAGCTTTGAAATTGTATCATTGACAGGTACGATCAATACAATGCATGGAGAATACTATTCTCATCTGCATATGAGTGCAGGAAATGCGAAAGGTGAAGTATTTGGTGGACATTTAAATGAAGCAAGAGTATCTGCAACATGTGAAATGATCATTCAAATCATTGATGGCAATGTAGATCGCTATCATGATGAAATTACAGGATTAAATCTATTTCAGTTTTAGAACAAAAAAAGCACAGTGATTTGTGCTTTTTTGTTTACTTGTTTAATAAGGATTGATCATCTGCAAATTCTTCACCAGCAGCCTGAGAGAACATTTTCATTAACTGATCCACTGTGAGATTTTTCTTTTCTTCACCACTGACTTCAAACATGATATGTCCGTTATACATCATGATAAGACGATTGCCAGTCTGAATCGCATCTTTCATGTTATGTGTAACCATTAAAGCAGTCAGATGGTCTCTTTCAACAATCATTTTTGTAATATCCAGTACTTTTTTAGCAGTCTTTGGATCAAGAGCAGCAGTGTGTTCATCCAATAGTAATAGCTTTGGTTTCTGGATAGAAGCCATTAATAATGTAAGTGCCTGTCTTTGACCGCCAGATAACAAACCAACTTTTTGTGTCAGTCGATCTTCCAGTCCTAGATCAAGAATCTTCAACTGCTCTTTATAATCTTCTTTTTCTTTCTTTGTAACACCCCATTTAAGTGTTCTTCTTTTTCCACGTCTGGCAGCTAAAGCAAGATTTTCAATAATCTGCATATCAGGTGCAGATCCAAGCATTGGATCCTGGAAAACTCTGCCAATGAGCGTTGCACGTTTGAAATCAGGCAATCCAGTAATGTTATTGCCATCAACAATAATGGCACCTTCATCGACTGGCCAAACACCAGCCACAGCATTCAGCATTGTAGATTTACCAGCACCATTGCCACCAATGACAGTCACAAAATCTCCTTCATTGAGTGTCAGGTTGATATGATCTAATGCAATCTTTTCATTGATAGTTCCTTTGTTGAACGTTTTAGATAGATTTTTAATTTCTAACATTGCTGACATATTACTTGATCTCCTTTAAAGAATTTTTGTGTGCCTTTGCAAAAGATACTTTGGATACTGAAATCAAATAAGGTACTGCTAAGAAAATAGCGACAACGATTGCAGTAAAGAGTTTTAATAAATTGGAATTCAATCTGAGCCATAATACAATCTGAATGACAAGGTAGTATAGAATTCCACCAATTACGATAAATCCTAAACGAATTGCAAAGTTGGAATGTTTTCCTGCAATGATATCAGATACGACTTCACCAATAATGATTGCTGCCAAACCGATAACGATTGCACCTCTACCCATATTGATATCCGCAAAGCCCTGGTATTGTGCCATAAGTCCACCACTCAATGCAACAAGACCATTACTTAAAGCGAGTCCAATGACTTTCATACGGTTTATATTGATACCTTGTGCCTTGGACATTTCTGGGTTGTTACCCGTTGCACGCATTGCAGAACCATGTTCTGTTCCGAAGTACCAGTACATGATCGCTACAACGATAACAGCACATACAAGTCCTGTAACAATTGCATTTGGTACAAATCTAGAAGAGATTGCCAGTGCATATGAATTGACAGAGATTGCTTTGTTAGCTGCAAACCCCATAATTGCCAGGTTAATTGACCATAAGGCAAATTGTGTCAGGATTCCAGAAAGAATGGCAGGAATGCCAAGTTTTGTATGCAGGAAGCCTGTAACAAGGCCTGCAAGTAATCCTGCTAAGAAAGAGACAATAACAGCCAGCCATGGATTCCATCCGCCAATGATCAACATTACCGTAACTGCACCGCCTGTTGTAAATGTACCATCTACTGTCATATCAGCAAAGTTTAACATACGGAATGTAATGTAAAGGCCAAGTGCCATAATGCCCCATAGTAACCCTTGTGCTAAACCAGAAGGGAAGGAAGCAAATAATGTATTAATATCTAAACTCATTTTGAATTCTCCTGGTATATTGTTGAAGACTCATAAAACAAGTCATTCACAATATACTCACTCTTTCTATCAATCCTGTTTAACCG
>QQXM01000063.1 GCA_014610835.1 Erysipelotrichaceae bacterium 7770_A6 | reverse complement strand
CTGAAACTAACTTGTTCAAAGAATTTCATTTTCAAACTTTTTCATCAATTTCTGTTGACTTTTATATAGTTAGCTTTTCTAGATAGAAAAAATAAGCTGAAGAAATATAGATATTATGATATTTCTTCTATGATCCGCACAATTGTGCTTCGAAATACTAAAGCTACACATATGTTTTATGTAAACGCTTTCTTTTATCTAAAATATAAAAGAATATGCAAGCATAGTCGATGATATAAAGAAACAAGAGTTTCCTGTTTGGAAACTCTTGTAATGTTTTTGCTATTTATATTAATTATTCTTATGATTTTAAAGTTTCTAAGAGATTTGTATAGACACACTTATATGCATCTAGTTCTATCTGATTTGTTTCTATTTGAAGCAATGGAATATGTATGAAGTTTGGATGATCTATCCCGTCTTTTGAGATTAGAATGGCTTGTGTATTGAGTGATTCAATGAAATGAATGAAATCAAATTCAAAGGATAACTGCAGCATGCTTTCAAAAAAAGAAGTGCCTGCGTCAATAAACAGTATTGCATCATCGATTGTTAATGTTTTTAATTCATCAATGACTGTTCGATCATACGCGTAAATAACAGCTTTCGCCATCCCATTATATTTCAATAAATGCCAGCAGAATTCTTTTGCGAGATATTCATATTCCAACTTTGAAAAGAGAATGATTCTTTTAGCACATTGGATTTTATATTTGAGAAAACGTAGATCAGTAACATGAAGACATTTCTCATGATATCTGCGGCATCTGCGAATCAATGTTTCTTCTTTCTTTTGCATGAAAAATTTATGATTTGCCTTTTCTCTATTACATGCCTGTTGAAAGGATTCAAAAGTACCTGTTTCTGTCATTGTTTTAAAGAATTTAGAAACAGTCCCTTTTGTTACATAGGAACCTTGTGCAATCTCTTGAATGGATAACGTAGAGATATTTTCATAGTTTACTAATAAATATTCAGCAATCTTTCCATTTGCGGATGAATAAGAAGATTGTTGCACCATCTTCCATAAATGTTCATATACAGACATGTTTTGTATCTCCGTATGTCTGATAATACCGATATTTCATATATTGCAGAACTAAAGGAATACATGCATTTTCAATTTCAACATCTCCTTTAAACGGCAGCTCTAAGTACTTTGTTAAATGAATCTGTTCTGGTAAACTGTTTGGATTTCCGATGCCAACAATAGACACGTTATTTTCTTTGAACTTCATAATTTCATCATAATGTTCAATATAGACTCTACCAGTAAATGAAATCATCAAAACAAGCGTATCATTTTCGACTTCACCAATCGAAGTATTTACAGGTGAAGAATGGATGAATTTACCCATCATCAGCATATCTTCCATATAGTGCAGGCTTAACATTTCAGGATAAACAGCACCAACAATGATTACTTTTTTGCAATCATAGATATACGTATTGATTTGATCAATGGTTTGTATAAATCGTGCGTCATCCATATCTACATTAGATAATGTATGTATCGCATTGATGATTTTATCTGGATCTGCATTATTGAAATGTACTTTCATCTGCAGTTTACGAATATCAATCGTTTTAATTAAAGCAAGCTTTAAATCAGAATAATTCTTATAGCCAAGCGTAGAGCAGAACATGCTTAAGACACGATTTGAAACTCCAGCATTCTCACATACATCACTGCGAGATACATCACAGATATGTGAAATATTAGATAGTAAATAATACGCAATCGCATAGTCAGAAGTGTTCTTAAAAGAACTGCATACAATGAGTAAAAGTAAAGATACAACAGTATTCATATAACCCCTCAAAATAATTATTTTATTAACATTAATTCTATTCTAACATGAAAAATCCTACTCTTTCGAGCAGGATCATCAGTATACAAATATAAAATGATTTATTGTTCAATCAGGCGAGAAATAATATTTTCATATTCTTTCTCATGTTTAACATAGGAACAACAATGATTGCTATCTGGATAAATATATACAGATACATTTGGGAGATTCATTTCTTTGATCTTCTGACTGATTTTAACATTGCAGAAGAAATCTAAGCCACCATGGAAAATAACAATTGGCATTTTCGTATCTTTCAGAATCTCCATAGCATCAATACTTTTTAAATCTTTCTTGATAAATGTTTTTACTAGAAAATTCATAGATGGTAAAAATGGATATTCTGGTAAATGGATATTACGTTTTGCGAAATCTTTGAGTTCATCATATGGCTGTGTGAATGGAGAATCTGCAATAATACCGGATACAATGCCATTCAAGGATGCAGATGTCATCAAAACAGTTGCTGCACCCATAGAGGTACCATACAGGTAGATTGGCAAGTTCTGTTTGTGATGTGCCCACATCACCCAGTCATGGATATCTAAATGCTCATTTAAACCAAATGTGATATATTTTCCTTCACTTCTTCCAATCCCACGTTCATCCATGATCAGTAGATCACAGTTGCATTTTTCATAGAACCATATTGCTAATTGCGAAAAATCAATATACCACTCACTTTTCCATCCATGACACATGACAATTAACTTATCATGTCCTTCCGCATGAAAATATCTGCCATAGAGTTTTAAATGATCTTGTGATTCAATAAAAACTTCTTCCATTGGATAATTTAATACACGCTTTTTTCGATCTTGCAGAACATCTGCATAGCCTGCACGCATATATTTCTCCATATTTACTTTAATTCTTCTTGAAAATGTATAAAGGAATGCAAAATATATAATCAAACAATATAAAAGCAATAGAATTAAAACAATAATCAACCATTTCATAGAATGTTTCCTTTCCAAGAAATAAGAGACTGCAGATTATGCAGTCTCATTTATTTTAGTTCTTTTTTGTCTTCTTGAATGTGAAGAATCCAATAGCAATTGCAGCAATCAATGCTACACCATACAATGCAATATGAGAATTATCACTTGTATCTGTAGACTTGTCAGCTGGCTTGCTTTCAGGTGTTGCTGTTGGTTCAGGTTTAACTTCTGGAGTTGTTGTTGGTTCAGGGGAAGGAGTAACTTCAGGAGTTGGTGTTGTTTCAGGTGTTGAAGCATTATCTACTTTAGCTCTCCATACCTGAGCGCCAAAGAATGGATTTGCTGTACCTATAACAAGATAGCCAGGCACTTCAGTAATAATACGTAGACCATGGTTATAACGATCTCCAAAGCCGTTTGTTGTCAATGTAGATACGTTAACAGAGCCATCTTCTGCCTGTTTGATTGCATAGAAATCAAAACCTGCTTCAGAATCTTTCATATAATTGAGACATGTACTTAAATAACCTAGATTTTCAGAAGTTACAAAAGATAATAGCATGTTATACATTGCCTGAATGTTTTCTGGAAGATCCATACTGTCTAAGAGTTCTTTGAGTTCTTTAAGCAGCTGATCATACATTTCAATAAAATCATCAGAAACATGATCATCTAACATTTCACGGAGTTCTCTTAACTGTGTATTGAGCTGTTCAAGCTTTGCAAAGTCATCTTCAGACAAGCTGTTCTTGACAGTTCCATTAACTACTGCATCAATCAATTCTTCCTTCTGTTCTTCTGTCAATG
This sequence comes from Erysipelotrichaceae bacterium 7770_A6, assembly GCA_014610835.1. Lineage (GTDB taxonomy): Bacteria > Bacillota_I > Bacilli_A > Erysipelotrichales > Erysipelotrichaceae > Bulleidia. Next base: position 3,447 of record QQXM01000063.1, on the reverse strand, counting down.
TGACTGGTGTAAATGTAGAAGTAGATGTTTCATCATCCAATGATGCAGCCATTGGGCCCTCTGCATTCAATTCAGCAAGGACATCTTCAACAAATGCTTCAGCATCTTCACGACTGATAGTTTCTTCATTCGCAATTGCATCTACATCTGGATGAATGTTATCCATTGTGGCAGCTGCCTGTGATGAGCTGGAATTAAACATCAATTTCACAAGAACAAGAATATAATTCAATTGACTTTCCCATTCTTCCTGGGACATATTTAAGAGTTCACCATTTACAAACTGTGCAATGGAATGTGTTAATGAAGTTTCATCCATTGTAGATAGATACATTGTATCTCCAACAACATTTGTCATCCATGTGTACTGGTTCATATGAGAAGCATAGCCAGAACCAATACCTGTCAAACTTTGACTAAACATATCTGTTGGATCACCAACAACCATCTGAATGTTTTCATTATGATCCATACGATACAGGTTGATGGACTGCGTTAAGTTCTTGGCAAGAATCTTGAACGATTTGTTTGTTAAGATATCAGTTAAAGAATAGTTAACATCATTGTATTCACCAATGTATAGATAATCACCATAGACTTGCAGTGTAGCAGCGCCGCATGCAGTTCTTGAAGGATCAATACCAAATGTATACTTTGCATTGTCATTCAAATTACCAATGACTGGTGTCCAGGTCCAGGCATTTTTATCATTGACATCCCCAGCTGTTGGATCATAGACACCCTTTACAACTGCATAAGCCTGTTCTTTTGTGCCATCGCTTGCTTTACCAGTAACGATAGAAGCATAGATTGTATTTTCACCATATTGCACGATCTGATAGAGACCACCGCCACCTTCACTGTCTGTACGGTTAACAGCAGGATAGTTATACATATCATTCTGATCTGCAATTGTCTTAAAGCTTCCGTGTAACTTTCCTAGATCTGTATCCATGAAATCACTTGTAACAGTTTCAGGATTTTTGGCTGCCATGATCGTTGCACCAAATGTTTCACCCTGTGTTGTATCAGCTAAGCCGCCAGCAAGCAGCCAGTCTTCTTTTGTGCCATCTGCTTTTGTAGCAGTGAATGTATCAATTGCACGTGTTGATGTAAATACAAATTGATTGTTGAGTGCGCGATATCCTTCTGTTGTTACACATTGTGCAACTTTTACAAGCTTATCTGTACTTGGATCTAATTCATAGACACATGGTACACCATTCTGATAAGCAATTTCATAGTTGATAGCAACATTTGGATCATTTGGAATATCCATGCCATACATCTTTTGGCCAGCTAAAGCCTTACCATCAGATACCAAACCTACAAAATATAATTTACCATTGTATTCTGTTGCTGCTCTAAAGATTGGAACACCATCACACTTGCCCTGATTGTAAAGTGTTCTAGACATTAAAATCTTTGTTTCGCCTGTTTTAATATTGAATTTCAAGAAAACAGAGCCAGCTGGAATTCCATCATCTTCTTTTCCTTTATTTAGCTTTCCGTTGAACATGACATCAACAACTGCTTTAGCAACATCAGCACTTGCACCAAAGGATGTAACTGCACGTTCGACCTGTGTATAGGCACTTAGTGCACCATACATAGTTCCCATGTAAACCCAGTCACCAGAAGTTGCTGCACAATATGTATAGGATTGTACACTATCAGCATTTTCAGAAGTCCCTGTTGTGTTTTCAGTAATCTGCAACGGACTTGTGTAATCGACAATACCATCTTTTTCTTCAGTTCCACTGTTACGATGAGAAACTTTTTCAAATAGGTACTGTCCATCTTGTGATGTGTAAGTTGTTGGAAATGATGAATCTTCATTTGTGGCATAAACCGTTGTTAAAGGAGCAACTGTTAAGCCAGTAGCCATCATTCCGCAAAGAAATCGTTTGAGCTTTTTTTTCATTTACGCTCCCTCCCTTTTTGACTAGAATTATAATTTAATTACAAATTTATTACAAACTACATAATGAACAATTTAACTATTTTCATAATTTTCACAATTGATTATTTGATTCAAAAAAGTTCAGAAATCACTTTCATGTCTGCTTTTTTGATGCAATAAATTCGTATTAACAGATATACACTTTAACTGAGAGGTAAAAATATATACATAAATAAAATTCATCTATGAATGAATTTGCTAGAAAATATTCAAAAAAGGATCAAACTTGTAACTTGCAAATAGATTACAAATGCTTTGAATGATGCTATTCCTGTTTTGTTTATCAAAGATTTGATGGTTAGTTATGCTAAATAATCAGTGTATATTATTTTCCCCTGCTATTTTGGTAAAGTTGAAATAAACTCAGGATAATTTGAATGAACATATTTTGAATATGCAGTATATGCTTGTTCAAGTGATCCGTAATTAACTCCGTTTGTAAATTGTTTGAATCCGCTGTAATTTAAAATATGATCTGATATAGCAATATATGATTCATCCTTTTTATTGATTCTAGTGGCAGTAATAGAATCACTCACATAAAAACCTCCGCCATCTTTACTTACTATTACAGGGATCCTCACCCCTTTGCCAACAGAATTCGTATCAACGGATGTCCAGAATAGATATGCACATGAATTATTCGTATTCCGTGTATCGGCTAGATATGACCATGTTCCATATTGTAGTAAACTATTTTAATCTAATTCTTTTTTTACAGTATTGACCATTATGGAATTTGGGCTTTTAGAATCGATTTCAAAATTTGATGTCTGGTATTTTGATAAAAATCCTGTTTGCTTTACAATTTCATGAATATTTTCATTGAAATTAATTAGTGTCTTGCTGCTATTTTTCCAATTCAAAATAACACCGATTCCATCTTGATATGAGACTTCACATTCTCCATCCGCAATTGGATTTCCTTTCCAATGCTCTGTATCCCCTTGTGTTTTCGTATGTGTTATTCCACCGATATTTACCTGATCATATGCCTGCCAGTCATCTTTTTTCTGTTTTAATTGAACTATCTTAACTACATCTGTATTATTATCAGTCATTGCAGATGTAAGAACTTCAGCATAGGCTGAACGTACATTTGCTATATCAGTTGCTTCTCTGCTTTTCTCAAGTTGATTAAAAAAAACAGGAATTACAATTGAAATAAATACAGAAATAATCAAAATTACAATTAATAGTTCTCCGAGTGTAAAACCATTATTTTGAAAACTTTTATTTCTTTTTTCACCTTTAGTTGCATACATGAAGAAAATTATATGAAAATTTTATTAAGTAAGTAAGAACTTATTATCAATTAGTCTAAAATTTCAAAAAATAAAGTACATAAAAAAATCCCACTCTCTTTCAAGAGTGGGGTGAAAATTCACTTATTTCGTAGGTTTATTTAGGCTATATTAGCAAAATGGTGAATTCAAGAAATAGAATAAATGAAAAGATCATCTTTCTTCATGTCAGCAATACGG